>NZ_BADB01000486.1:0-1719 GCF_000333415.1 Microbacterium sp. B24
CGACGTAGCCGTCGGCGGCGAAGTCGCGTCCGGCGACGAGCGAGTGCACGTGCTTCTGATCGATGTTCGCACCGGTGATCCAGCGCGTGCCGTCCACGACGCGGGGGTCGAGGACGTAGCGGATGCCGGTGGCCGACTCCTCGCCCAGGATCGCGCCCTGGGGAGACCACGGCCCGATGTACCCCTTGACCAGCAGCGGGTGCTTCTCGAAGTCCTCGGGCGTGGCGGGCTCGACCTCGGCGGGCGCGAACGCCACCTCGACGCGCTTCTCGTCGACGTCGCGATCGCCGGGGAGACCGACGACGACGAGCTCGCGGCTGCCGTCGAGGTGTGTGAGCGCGAGGACGACGTTCTTGAGGGTGTCGGCGGCGGTGTACTCGCCGTCGAGCACGGCGTTGGTGTGCGCCACGAGCGTCTCGATCGTGGGCGTGTTCGGGGAGTCGAAGATCACCGGCTCGCCGAACCCGTCGAACGCGATGGGCTCGGGCGCCAGGGTCTCGAACGCCTCCACGTTGGCCGCGTAGCCGCCGGCCGAGCGCACGAACGTGTCCTCGCCGATCGCCGTCGGGTGCAGGAACTCCTCGCTGCGCGAGCCGCCCATCGCCCCGGCATCCGCCTGGACGATGACGTACTCCAGGCCCAACCGCTGGAAGATGCGCTCGTAGGCGTCGCGCTGAGCCATGTAGCTGGTGTCGAGCCCGGCGTCGGTGTAGTCGAAGGAGTACGCGTCCTTCATCGTGAACTCGCGGCCGCGCAGGAGTCCCGCGCGCGGACGTGCCTCGTCGCGGTACTTGTCCTGGATCTGGTAGATCGTCAGGGGCAGATCCTTGTACGAGCCGTACAGGTCCTTGACCAGCAGCGTGAACGCCTCTTCGTGCGTCGGGGCGAGCAGGTAGTCGGCGCCCTTGCGGTCCTTCAGGCGGAAGATGCCGTCGCCGTACTCCTCCCAGCGCCCGGTCGCCTCATAGGGGTCGCGCGGCATCAGTGCCGGGAAGTGCACTTCCTGTGCGCCGGCGGCCGCCATCTCCTCGCGGATGATGTCCTCGATCCGCGACTTGACCCGCAGCCCCAGCGGCAGCCACGCGAAGATTCCCGGTGCCTGGCGGCGGATGTAGCCGGCGCGCACGAGCAGGCGATGGCTCGTGACCTCGGCATCCGAAGGGTCTTCGCGAAGCGTGCGGAGGAAGAAGTTCGACAGACGGGTGACCACGAGCGTCAAGCCTAGTCCGCAGCCACTCGGCTCAGTGCAGGGCCGCCAAGACGGCCGCCGCCACCACGACGGGATCGGGCGCGTCGTGCACACGCACGATGTTCACGCCGTCCGTAGCGTGGACGTCGTGCACGCCGTCGGCATATGTGCTCGTCAAACCGAAGGCGTCGACAGCACCGTCGACGCCGACCGGCGTGCGAGTCTCCCACTCGAGAGGCGTCCTGGTCGCGACCCGATCCCAGTCCCAGGCACCGCCCGGGTAGATCATGATCATCATCGCCCTGGTCGGCGAAGCGCCCGGCACCCACCAGCGGCATTCCGTGCCTTGTCCCTGCGCCTGGGCTATGTTGACGTCCACATCGGGACGGGAATCTCCGGGATATCCCACCTCGAACGACGAAGAGCCGAGGAGATCCTCGAGGGGCAGGCGTTCAGCCAGGTTCGTGCAGTCCTGCGGGTGGCCACATCCAGCGGTCGCGACGGCGGCAGCGCTCGTGCCGGCCCGGTCG
>NZ_BADB01000485.1:0-973 GCF_000333415.1 Microbacterium sp. B24
AGCTCGGTCCCGGGGATCCTCTAGAGTCCTTCGTCGAGATCCCCGACCGGCACCATTTCAACGCGCCCGGCTCCCGCGTCTTCCGCGGCGCCGCGCTCGAGTTCCTGGGCTCCTGACCCCTCCCTCTCCCTCTCCTTCTCGCCGAGCCGCGACGCTTTTCGCGAGCCGCTACGCCAGATCCTGGCGGCTGGCGCAGATCGTGGCGCATCGCGGCGCTCTACGGGCCCGGAGGCTCCGCCGCCGGGTGAGCGACTCCCTCGGCGTCTCCTCCCGACGCATCCGAGCTGGATCGGCGTGGGTTGCGGATACCGAGAAGCGAGACCAGTCCGCCGACGATGAGAAGCGCGGCCGTGGTGACCGCCGCCCGGTGGAAGCCGGCCAGATCGAGTGCGCCACCGGTGATCGCGGCAAGGGCTGCGATCGGCAGCAGCCCCGCCACGCGGGCGACGGCGTTGTTGACCGCGGAGGCGATGCCGGATCGCTCCGGGTCGGCGGCCCCGAGGATCGTCGAGGTGAGGGGAGAGACGGTGAGGGCGAGTCCGAGCCCGAACACGACCATGCCCGGGAGCACCTGCCACCAGTAGTCGAAGTCGTCGGCGACGAGCAGCAGCAACAGCGCGCCGACCGACATGATGAGCGGCCCGGCGGTCATGAACAGACGCGGTCCCCATCGTCCGACCAGGGTGCCGATGCGTGAGCTGAGCGCGATCATGAGCAGGGTCGAGGGCAGACTGGCGAGGCCCGCGAGGGTCGCGCTGAGGCCGGCCCCCTGCTGCAGGTAGACGGCCAGGACGAACCCGTTGAGGGCGAGGGCCGCGTAGATGAACAGCGTCGACAGGTTGCCGGCGGAGAAGTTGCGGCTGCGGAAGAGATCGAGCGGCAGGATCGGGTCGGCGACCTGGCGTTGTCGCCAGACGAATCCGGCGAGCAGCACGAGGCCGGCGAGCCCCGGCATCCAGATCGCCGGGGACCC
>NZ_BADB01000484.1:0-1031 GCF_000333415.1 Microbacterium sp. B24
GGTTTTGACGACCACCGAACGCAACGAGTCGCTGCGCAACGCCCGCACGGCGGTCGACTCCGCGGAGCAGAGCGCCGAAGCCGCGCGTGCCACCGCCGCCACCGTCCAGGTGCGCTACGACCTCGAACGGCAGCGGCAGGACTTCCTCTCCACGACCAGCCATGAGCTGCGCACGCCCATCACGATCATCGCCGGTTACAGCGAGCTGCTCTCCGACGCCGAACTGCCTGCCGAGGCCGGTGCGTGGGTTGACGCGATCCATCGCAACACCGGACGGTTGGCCGGCATGCTCGACGACCTCCTCGCCTTCAGCCGCACCCAGGCCGAACGACCGCGACCGCTCGAGATCGCGGCATCCGACCTGGTGCACGAGGTCGTCGCGCACCACACCGGCAGCGCCACTGCGCGCTCCATCGAGGTCGACATCGACACCGCAGAGGAGATGGCGGTCTTCGCCGACCGCGACGACGCCGCGCGCGCACTGGGCAACCTGCTGTCCAACGCCGTCAAGTTCACACCGGCTGGCGGCGCCGTCCGTGTCGAGATCTCGGGTGTTGCCGCCGACGTGATGTTCACCGTCAGCGACACCGGTCCGGGCATCGGGCCCGACGCCCTCGCCCAGGTCTTCGACCCGTTCTACCGCGGCGAGCAGGCCGAGGTCCGTGCGACCCCGGGGACGGGTCTGGGCCTGCCCATCGCCCGGATGCTCGCACGACGAAACGGCGGGGAGGTCATGATCGTGTCGCTGCCCGGACACGGTACGAAGGCGACCCTGCTGCTTCCCCGCAGCGGCACAGCTGCCGCCGACGCGGATCAATAGACTGCCGAATGAGGAACCGATGACCACCCCCCGCGTCGAGAGTCGATGGGCCGACAGCCAGCTGATCGGCACCGTCGTGAGGTCCGTGTGGCAGTGGCAGCTCATCGTCGGCTTCAGCACCGTCGCGGTCGCACTGGGCGTGACGCTGCTCAATCCGCGGCTCTTCGGCGACATCTCGCTGCTGACTCTAGAGGATCCCCGGGACCGAGCT
>NZ_BADB01000483.1:0-2580 GCF_000333415.1 Microbacterium sp. B24
GAGCTCGGTCCCGGGGATCCTCTAGAGTCCTTCGTGATGTCGATGGTTCCCACCCGCGGGCCCGACTCCTACTACTCCGCCTACGGGTACGGCTACGGCTACGGGTACGGCTACCGCGAGACCCCGGCCAAGACCACCAAGGCCGAGCGCAAGGGGGCCAAGCGCCGCGGACGCACCACCCCGCTGGCCAGCGTGCCCGCCGCGCCCACGCTCGACGAGCTCGGGTTCGACTCCCGCCGCGACGCGCGTGAGGCCGACAGGGAGAGCTGAGCCGTGCCCCGCCCGCGCAGCTTCGCCAAGAGCCGCGGCGGCGCGACGCTCATCGCGATCGGACTGATCGCGCTCACCGTCGCGGCCGTCGGGCTCAGCGTCGCCGCGCTCCGGCAGGGCCGCGGCCCCGGCGACGTCGACGCCACCGTCGGACCGGCGCCCACCTTCACCTACACCGTCCGCACCCCGACAGCGACGGCGACACCCACGGCATCCGCTTCCCCCACCCCTGCCGGCGCGCCCGGTGCGGCCGAGCGGTTCCTGTCCGTCGGCGCCGACGCGATGTGGCGCGCCACCGCGGGAGCGTGCGGCGGCGCGGCCCCCGTCGTCGAACGCTCCGGCGACAACGGCGCCACGTGGCAGAGCGTCACCCCCACGGCGAAGGGCGCCGTCCAGGTGCTCAGCCTCACCTCGTTCGGCGGCCGCAACGCCACCGCCGTCGCCGCGCTCGGCGCGAACTGCACCCTGAACACGCTGCGCACCTACACCGACGGCCGGTTCTGGGAGCCCTATCCCGACATCTTCGCCGTAGACACCTACGTACTTCCCGGCTCGCGCGCCGTCATCGTCGACGGCACACGCATCGCCGCCCCCTGCGCGACACCCTGGGGCCTGCGCTCGGCCGGCAGCACCACCGCGATCGTCTGCGACGACGCCGCCTACCGCCTGGACGGGCAGAACTGGACGCGTCTCGCTCAGACCGCACGTGCCGTCGCCGTCAGCGCAGACACCGTCTACATCGCGCAGACGGATGCCGCGTGCAGCGGCATCCGCATCACCGCCCACTCGAGCGACGCGACCGGAGCGAGCGATCTCGGATGCACGACGCTCGACGCCGCCGATGCCGCCGGGCCACTCGCACTGGACGCGAGCAGCAGCGCATCGGGCACCGTGCTCACCCTCTGGGCGGGCTCACGCCTCATCGACATCGCCGGCTGAGCCGGCCGCAGTCACGAGGCGAGCAGCTCGGCGACGCGGCGACGCAGCTCGCGCGGCGCGAAGGGCTTCACGACGTAGTCGTCGGCACCGGCTCCGCGCGCCGCATCGATGTCGGACGGCGCCGATTTGGCCGTGAGCATGATGATGCGGGTGGCATCGAACGACGAATCCTGCCGCAGCGTGCGACAGACCTCGATGCCCGTCATCCCCGGCATCATCCAATCGAGAACGATGAGATCGGGGTGCGCTGCCGATGCCGCGGCGATTCCGTGCTCGCCGTCGGTGGCGACGGTGACCTCATGACCGGCGATGCTCAAGACCGTGCGCACCAGTTCGGCGACGTCGGCGTCGTCATCGACAACGAGCACGTTCGCCATGGGTGCGTCCTCCACCGACTCAGCCCCTCGATAACTAGCCTGTCTAGATTTCCCCCGAATGCCATTAGCGTACTCGTATGACAGCCTCCGGGGTGGATCGCCCCGTCGATCGCCCCACAGCTGCGTGGCGCACCCTGGGCTTCTGGCTGGGCGGAGCAGTGCTCATCTTCGTGCTGTCGATCGTGGCGGTCGGCTTCGCCGTTCCCGGCGTGCCGGTAGCCCTGTGGTGGCCCGCGGCCGGCGTCTCGGCCGTGCTCGTCCTGCGCGCGCCGCCGCATCGCCGCGCGGTGTCGGTGTGCGTCGTGCTCGTCGCGACGACCGCCGGCAACTTCGTGGCGGGGCGACCCGCCGAGCTCAGCGGTCTGTACGGACTGGCGAACGCGATCGAAGCGGCGATGCTGGGCTGGCTGCTGCTGCGCGGGGGGCGAGACGCACGCCTGCGCACAACCACCGACGCGGTGCAGTTCGTCGCCCTGTCCGCGGTCTCCGCCGTGGTCTTCGCCCTGCTCATCGCGCTCATCAACATCACCCTCGTCGAGGGCGAACCCCTCGCTTCGGCGATCATCACCTGCGCGTCCCACCTGTCGGCCGTACTGCTGATCGTTCCTCTCGCGCTCTTCGAGGGGCAGCCACACCCGCCTTCTCGTCCGGGCGAGTCGGCGGCGCAGATCCTCGTGATGCTCATCGTCATCGCGGCGGGCATCGGGCCGTACACGACCGTCGACGCGTTCTACCACCAGCTGTGCCCCGACTGCGCGGCGATGAGTCACGCCAAGCGCGACGCCCGCACCGACCTCACCGGCCGGCGCGCTCTGCTCACCGGCGGCCGCGCGAAGATCGGCATGTACATCGCGCTGCGCCTGCTGCGTGATGGCGCCCACACGACCATCACGACCCGCTTTCCGCGCGACGCCGTCCGCCGCTTCTCGGCGCTGCCCGACAGCGGGGACTGGATCCACCGGCTCAAGATCGTCGGCATCGACCTGCGCGACCC
>NZ_BADB01000482.1:0-15429 GCF_000333415.1 Microbacterium sp. B24
CACCCTTCTTGACTCGGTGTGGCCCGTCTCGCGCAGGAGGGTGCGCAGGCACTGGCCCGGACGCGGCTCGGCATCCACCTCGGCGCCGTCGACGACCCACTTCATGCGAGCTCCCTTCGGATGTCCTCCGCGAGCGCGGCGGCGACACCGCGACGCCAGTCGGCCGACCCGAGCGGGTCGGTGTAGTACCCCGGGCAGTCCTCGACGGCGGCGGCGAGTGTCGCGGCATCCGGCAGGGCGGTGAAGCGCAGCACCGTGGGACGCCAGGTCGCCGCCGTCACGCCGAAGACACTGGCGCCGTCGGGGTCGACCCGGCCCGTGACGACGGCTCCCGAGCGGCCGTGCTCGGCCAGGGCGATCTTGCGCAGCGCGGCGCGCGAGCGCAGCGCGTGGGCGGGCAGGCGGATCGCGCGCAGCACCTCGCCCCGCGCGAGAGACGTCGTTCCATTGCCCGTCACGAGCTCGGCGACGGGCAGCTCTCGGTCGCCGTCGTCGCTCCAGATCTCGGCGACGCCGTCGAGCCCGGCACACAGCGACACCATCGCGCCCGCCGCGAAAGCGCGGCAGACGTTGCCGCCGACGGTGGCGGTGTTCCAGATCTTGAACGAGGCGAGGAGGGCGTTCGCGGCATCCGGGATGATCGAGGCGGCCGTCCACGGTGCCGGGGCCTTCTGCGCGAACGCGACGAGGCGTGCGATGGTGCACGTCGCGGCGATGCGCAGACCCTCGGCATCGGCGTCGAGGTCGGCCCAGCCCATGCCGGTGAGGTCGACGAACCCGGTCGTTGCGGGCTGCGGCTCGCTCATCAGCCAGGTGCCGCCCGCCATGATCGTCTCGCCCTCGGCGAGCCGGAGGTCGTCACGGGTGCGCGCCGTCCGGAACGAGCGCACGGTGGTGATGTCCATGTGTCGCTCCGATCTGGGTCACGTCCCGTCCGCGGCGTCGGGTGCGCGGGCCGGATCGGGTTCGAGTGAAACAGAGTGCCGTTTCGCCCGTGTTTCACGCGCACGCAACAGGCCCGCAACGAGCGGCGATTACGGTGACGACCATGCGCGAGATCCTGTCCCCGGCAGCCCAGTGGGTGCGCGAGGGGCGCGTGTTCGCGATCGCGACGGTGGTCGCGGTTTCCGGCAGCGCGCCGCGGCCCGTCGGGGCGAGCATGATCGTCTCGGATGCCGGGGTGTTCGGGAACGTGTCCGGCGGCTGCGTCGAGGGGGCCGTGTACGAGCGCTGTCTCGACGCGATCGTCACCGGCGCGGTGTCCATCGACAGCTTCGGCTACAGCGACGGCGAGGGCTTTGCCGCGGGATTGACCTGCGGGGGAGCGGTCGACGTGCTCGTGCGCCCCGTGTCGCCCGGCAGCGCCGCGGCGGCCCAGCTCGCACTGCTGGCCGAGCGGGATGCCGCGGGCATCCCCACCCGCTTCCGGCTCGTCACGTCGGGGGCGCTGCGCGGACAGGGGACGGTGCGGGACGGGTCCGCGCCCGCGTTCGACGCGGATGCCGCCGCGATCGTCGTCGAGGTCGGCGCGCGCCCGCGACTCATCGTGGTCGGCGCCGTGGAGTTCGCCGTCGCCCTCGCGCGGCTCGGCACGGCGATGGGACACCGCGTGAGCGTGGTCGATCCCCGAGATCTCTTCGCCACCGCCGACCGCTTTCCCGGCGCGGAGGTCGTGGTCGACTGGCCCGACCGCTATCTCGCCGCCGAGAGGCTCGAGGCGGGCACGGCGATCTGCGTCCTGAGTCACGATCCGCGACTGGACGTCCCGGCACTCCGGGTCGCGCTCGGCTCGCCCGCCGATTACGTGGGAGCCATGGGCAGCCGCCGCACCCACGACGATCGCCTCCGCCGCCTCCGCGAGGCCGGCGTGGGCACCGCCGCTCTCGCTCGCCTGCGCTCGCCGATCGGGCTCGATCTGGGTGGCGTGTCGGCGGAGGAGACCGCGCTGTCGATCCTCGCCGAGATCATCGCCGATCGTCGGGGCGGGTCGGGTGCACGGTTGTCGGGTCTGGCCGGACCCGTCCACGCCGCCTGGCGCGCGGAGGAGCCGGCGCCGGCCGAGCGTGCGAGCGCCGGGGTCTGCGCGCCGATCAGTGCTGTCGGCCGGGCGCCCGCCGGGCGTTCATGACGGTCTGCGGGGTCGTCCTCGCGGCGGGCGCCGGCACCCGCTTCGGTGGCCCGAAGGCGCTGGCCCGCACCGCCGCGGGAGAGTCGTGGCTGGTGCTCGCCGTCGCCACGCTGCGCGCCGCCGGGTGCGTCCCGGTCGTCGTCGTGCTGGGCACCGGCGCCGACGAGGCGGAACCGCTCGTCCCGACGGGGACGGTCGTCGTGCGCGTCGCCGACGGGTGCCGCGAGCTGTCGGCATCCGTCCGTGTCGGGCTCGAGGCTGCCGCCGGCTCGAGCGCCGTCGCCGCGCTCGTGGTTCCCGTGGACGTGCCGGAGCTGCCGGCATCCGCGTGCCGTCGGGTGATGCGGCGTGCCGACGGCGACGCGCTCCGGCAGGCCGCGTACCGTGGCCGCCCGGGTCACCCGGTGTTGATCGGCCGGGCGCACTGGCCGCGGGTCGCCGGCCAGCTGGCCGGTGACAGGGGTGCCGGCGCCTACCTGCGCGCGCACGGCGCCGAGCGCGTGGAGTGCGCCGACCTGTGGCACGGCCGCGACCGGGATACCCGCGACTGACGCCGCGCCCGCGGTCCACCCACCGTCGCCCATTGCCCTGTACGCCGCGCCGAGCGAGGCGGTAGCCTCGCGGCACGGCACCGGCTCACCCACCAGGAGGCGTCATGATTCCCGAGATCAACTATTGGGCCGTGCTCATCGGCACGGTTCTCAGCATGGCGCTGGGCGCCGTCTGGTACTCGCCGGCGCTCTTCGTCGACCGGTGGGCACGCCTGGCTCGCATCGACATGAGCGCACGTCGCGGCTCGCCCGCGATTCCGCTGATCGTGTCTGCGGTCGTGACGTTCCTCACGGCGTGGGTGCTGGCGGGCTCGGTCGCGATCGCGTGGCACTTCTACGGCGGCGGCTACCTCGCGTCGGCGCTCGTGACAGCGGTCACGCTCTGGGCCGGTTTCACCGCGGCGCGGGTCATCACCCACGACGCGTTCGAAGGGCGCCCGTCGCCGCTGACGGTGCTCACGATCGGATTCGAGCTGACATCGGTGCTGCTGATGGCGCTCGTCATCGGACTCTGGCCGCCGATCGGAACCGTCTGACTCAGGCGGCGGCGCCCACCACGGCGGCGATCGCCGAGGTGAAGAAGCCCAGGCCGTCCACGCCCGAGCGCATCGCGTCGGGGGTGTTCGGGCCGAAGCCCGGCTCCACCGCGTGCTCGGGGTGGGGCATGAGGCCGACGACGTTGCCGTGCTCGTTCGTGAGACCCGCGATGTCGTCCAGCGAGCCGTTGGGGTTCACGCCGAGGTAGCGGAACGCGACGAGTCCGTCGCCCTCGATCCGCTTCAGCGTCTCGGCCGAGCAGATGTAGCCGCCGTCCGCGTTCTTGAGGGGGATCGTGATCTCCTGGCCGGTCTCGAACGCCGAGGTCCACGCGGTCGACGCGTTCTCCACGCGCAGGCGCTGGTCGCGCCGGATGAACTGCTGGTGGGCGTTGCGGATCAGACCGCCCGGCAGCAGATGAGCCTCCACGAGCATCTGGAAGCCGTTGCAGATGCCCAGCACGGGCATGCCCTTGGCGGCCGCATCCTTCACCTCGGTCATGATCGGGGCGAGCGCGGCGATCGCACCGGCGCGCAGGTAGTCGCCGTAGCTGAAGCCACCCGGCAGCACGAGTGCGTCGACGCCCTCGAGGTCGTGCGACCCGTGCCAGAGTGCAACGGGCTCGGCGCCCGCGAGGCGGATCGCCCGCTGGGCGTCGCCGTCGTCGAGCGAGCCCGGAAAGGTGATGACGCCGATGCGTGCGGTCATTCGACGACCTCGATGCCCACGACGTCCTCGATCACCGCGTTGGAGAGCACCTCGTCGGCCAGGGTGCGCACCGTCTCGAGGGTCTTCTCGTCGGCGACGTCGACGGTGAGCTCGAAGCGCTTGCCGATGCGGACGGCCGAGAAGCCCTCCACGCCGAGGCGGCCGAGGGCGCCGGCGACGGCCTTGCCCTGCGGGTCCAGCAGCTCGGCCTTGGGCATGACATCGACGACGATGGTGGGCATTCGGTCCTCCTGAGGGCCGCCTGACGGCCGCGGGGTCGTCCCGCCGACGGATGCCGGAGCCGGCGCGCCACGGGAGGGAAGGGGTCGCCCACAGTCTACGGGCATCCGGCCCTCGGCATCCGTTGCCAGCGCGACGCCGGGCGACGCGGAAGCCGGCGAATTGCCACGGCCGCCGTTACGCAACTGTGATCGGCTCATGGGAGCGCTCCCTTGCATTCCTGGGAGCGATCCCATAACGTCGTCGATGTCCGGTGAGAGCGCTCCCATTCCGATAGCGACGCGGTAACGCGGGGAGACGGGAACGCAACCCACGCACCTGAAACACATCCACAAAGGAGTGACACGTGAACACACGCGCACTGCGGCGCATCGGCCTCGTGGCCGGCGTCGCGACCACCTCCGCCCTCGTCCTCGCCGGCTGCGCCGGTGGCGGCGGCGGAGCAGCCACGGCCGACCCCAACGAGAAGGTCACCCTGACCGTTGCGACCTTCAACGACTTCGGATACTCGGACGCCCTGTTCGCCGAGTACACGAAGGAGCACCCGAACGTCACGATCGTGCACAACAAGGCGGCCACGAGCAACGACGCGCGCGCCAACTACTTCCAGAAGCTCGGCAAGACCGGCCTCGCCGACATCGAGGCCATCGAGGTCGACTGGCTGCCCGAGGTCATGAAGTACTCCGACCTGCTCGCGCCCGTTCCCGCCGACCTGAAGAGCCGCTGGCTGGACTGGAAGACCAAGGCCGCCACCGACCCCAAGGGCAACCTCATCGGCTATGGCACCGACATCGGCCCCGAGGGCGTCTGCTACCGCTCCGACCTGTTCGCCGCGGCGGGCCTGCCGACCGACCGCGAGTCGGTCGCGAAGCTGCTCACCGGCGACTGGAAGACCTACTTCGACACCGGTGCCAAGTACACCGCCGCGACCGGCAAGGCGTTCTTCGACTCCGCCGGCGGCACCTACCAGGGCATGATCAACCAGGTCGAGGCCGCGTACGAGAACCCCTCGGACGGCAAGATCACCATCGACCCGCAGGTCGAGACGATCTACAACCAGGTGCTCGACGCCGCCAAGACGCAGTCCGCCCACCTCAGCCAGTGGTCCGACGACTGGATGGCCGGCCTGTCCAACGGCTCGTTCGCGACGATGCTCTGCCCGGGCTGGATGCTCGGTGTCATCTCCGGCAACGCCAAGGACGTCAAGGGCTGGGACATCGCCAACGTCTTCCCCGGCGGCGGCGGTAACTGGGGCGGTTCGTACCTGACCGTCCCCGCCAACGGCAAGAACGTCGCGGCTGCCCAGCAGCTCGCCGACTGGCTGACCAGCCCCGACACGCAGCTCAAGGCGTTCGAGGCGGCCGGCACGTTCCCGAGCCAGGTCGACGCGATGAAGTCCGACACGCTGCTGAGCTCGAAGAACGAGTTCTTCAACAACGCTCCGGTGGGCCAGATCCTCACCGACCGCGCCAACGCGGTCACCGTCTCGCCCTTCAAGGGCCAGTTCTACTTCCAGATCAACGACGCGATGCAGAAGGCTCTGACCCGCGTCGAAGAGGGAACGCAGGACAAGGCCGCCTCGTGGGCGCAGTGGCAGACGGAAGTCGCCGCCATCAAGTAAGGACGACGGCAGACATGTGACAGCGGGCCCGGGGGACCCTCCCGGGCCCGCTCCCTGCCTCAACCACGAGATCGAAGGACTGAAGAGTGGACACCACCAGAACCTCCACGCGCGTGCGCGGCACCGCCGCCATCGCCGCGCGTCAGCCGAAACGGATCGGCTTCGGCAGCCGGCTGAGCTCGTGGGACCTCAAGCTCTCGCCGTACCTGTACATCTCCCCGTTCTTCATCCTGTTCCTCGTCGTCGGGCTCTTCCCGATCGGGTACACCGCGGTGATCTCCTTCATGGACTGGGACCTGGTGCGAAACTCCGGCACGTTCGTCGGGTTCGACCAGTACGCCACCGTGATCTCCGACCCGAAGTTCTGGGCGGCGCTGCGCAACACCTTCAGCATCTTCCTGCTGTCGTCGGTGCCGCAGCTCATCGCCGCCGTGTTCATCGCGGCGTTGCTGGATCAGAACATCCGCGCCAAGACCTTCTGGCGCATGGGCGTGCTCGTCCCCTACGTCATGGCCCCGGTCGCCGTGGCCCTGATCTTCTCGAACATGTTCGGTGACCAGTACGGCATCATCAACACCTGGCTGAGCAGCATCGGACTGCCTCCCGTCATGTGGCATTCCGACACCTTCGCCAGCCACATCGCGATCGCCACGATGGTGAACTTCCGGTGGACCGGATACAACACCCTCATCCTGCTGGCGGCGATGCAGGCCATCCCGCGCGACTACTACGAGGCCGCGACGGTGGACGGCGCCGGAAAGGTGCGCCAGTTCTTCGCGATCACCCTGCCGAGCCTGCGCCCCACCCTGATCTTCGTGATCATCACGTCCACCATCGGTGGCCTGCAGATCTTCGACGAGCCGCGCATGTACGACCAGACCGGCACCGGCGGCGCGAACAACCAGTGGCTGACGATCTCGCTCTGGCTCTACGACCTCGGCTGGGGCCAGTGGAACCTGGGCCGCGCCGCCGCGCTGGCCTGGATCCTCTTCATCATCATCCTGGTGATCGGCGTCATCAACCTCTTCATCACCCGCAACCTGGTGCGCGACGAAGGAAGCCGCAACACCCTCACCCGGGCACAGATGCGCGCCGCCCGACGCGCAGCCCGTGCCGCGGTCGCCGCCGATCGCGCGGCGGCATCCGAACCCCGTCGCACGAACGAATCAGCGGAGGTGACGCGATGAGCGTCCTCAACGAACAGGCCGTCCCCGTCGTCGACGACGCGCTGCCGACCCCGGGCCGGGGCGAGAAGAAGCGTCGTCCGCGCCACGTCAAAGGCACCCGCCCGGGCTGGATCGTCTACGCCTGCCTCGCCGCCGTGCTCGTCGGCAGCCTCTTCCCCTTCTACTGGTCGCTGCTGATCGGCTCCGGCGACTCGTACACGATCCGCGACCCCAACATGTCGTGGATCCCGGGCGGCAACTTCTTCGCCAACGCCGCGAAGGTCATGAACGATCCGGCCGTGAACTTCTGGGTGGCCCTGTGGAACTCGATCATCAGCTCCGGCCTGATCGCCCTCTCGGTCGTCTTCTTCTCGACGCTCGCCGGGTGGGCGTTCGCCAAGCTGAAGTTCAAGGGATCGAGCTGGCTGCTCGTCTTCGTCATCGCGACGATGGCCGTCCCCACCCAGCTCGGTGTCGTGCCGCTGTACATCCTGTTCAGCGAGATGGGCTGGACCGGTCAGCTCGGCGCGATCATCGTGCCCGCCCTCGTCAGCGCGTTCGGCGTGTTCTGGATGACGCAGTACCTGCGCCAGGCGGTGCCCGACGAGCTGATCGAGGCGGCCCGCGTGGACGGGGCGAGCTCGTTCCGCACCTTCCTCACCGTCGGCCTGCCGGCCGCGCGGCCCGCCGCTGCCATGCTTGCGCTGTTCACCTTCGTGTCGGCGTGGAACAACTTCTTCTGGCCGTTCATCGTTCTCGACCGGCAGAACCCGACGCTGCCCGTGGCGCTGTCGCTGCTGCAGTCCAACTACTTCATCGACTACTCGATCGTGCTCGCGGGCGTGCTTCTGGCCACGATTCCGCTGCTGATCCTGTTCGTCTTCGCCGGCAAGCAGCTGGTCAGTGGCATTATGCAAGGCGCGGTCAAGGGCTGAGCGCCCGACCGCTTCAGAAAGGTCGACTTATGACAGAGTTCTCCCGCTCCTTCCCGGAGGGCTTCCTCTTCGGCGCGGCCACCGCCGCGTACCAGATCGAAGGCGCTGCTTTCGAGGACGGTCGCACGGCATCCATCTGGGACGCGTTCAGCCGCGTGCCCGGCGCCGTGATCGCCGCCGACAACGGTGATGTCGCGTGCGATCACTACCACCGCTTCCGCGACGACGTGTCCCTCATGAAGGACCTCGGTCTCGACACGTATCGCTTCTCGGTCTCGTGGTCGCGGGTGCGTCCCGACGGGGGGCCGGTCAACCGCAAGGGGCTCGACTTCTACGAGCGCCTGGTCGACGAGCTGCGGGCCAACGACATCCTGCCGTGGCTCACGCTGTATCACTGGGACATGCCGCAGGCGATCGAGGAGAAGGGCGGCTGGACCGTCCGTTCGACGAGCGAGCAGTTCCTCGAGTACGCGCTGAGCGTTCACGACGCGCTGGGCGACCGGGTGCAGAACTGGACGACGCTCAACGAGCCCTGGTGCTCGTCCTTCCTGAGCTACACCGCGGGCATCCACGCGCCGGGCCGCTACAGCGTGACCGATGGCGTGCTCGCCGCCCACCACCTCATGCTCGGCCATGGGGCGGTCGTGCGCGAGCTGCGTGAGCGCGACGCCGATCTGCGCCTCGGCATCACGCTGAACCTCACGGTGGCCGACGCCGTCGACCCCGCGGATGCCGCGGATGCCGATGCTGCCCGCCGCATCGACGGGCAGTTCAACCGGTGGTTCCTCGACCCGATCTTCCGCGGCGCGTACCCCGCCGATGTGATCGAGGACATCCGCGCCGTCGCGCCCGAGGCCATCGACGCGCTCGAGGCGGCGAATCAGTCGGGCGACCTGAACACCATCTCGCAGCCGCTGGACGCGCTCGGGGTGAACTACTACCACGGCGAGTTCGTGGGTGGCGCACCCGACCCGCAGCCACCGCTGCCGGGCGATGCGCCGACCGACCGGCCCGCGGCATCCCCCTTCCCGTCGCACGAGGGCATCTACTGGCACGATCGTGGTCTGCCGCGCACCAACATGCACTGGGAGGTGCAGCCCGAGGGGCTGACGCGTCTGCTGCAGCGCGTCTGGGCCGAGTACGCCCAGCCGGCCGGCACCGCCCTGTACGTCACCGAGAACGGTGCTTCCTACGACGACGAGCTCGTCGTCGAGGACGGCGTCGCCCGCGTGCACGACCTCCAGCGCACGCAGTTCCTGCTCGCCCATCTGGACGCGATCCTCGACGCCGCCGATGCGGGCGTGGATGTGCGGGGCTACTTCTACTGGTCGCTCCTGGACAACTTCGAGTGGGCGTGGGGATACGCCAAGCGCTTCGGGATCGTTCACGTCGATTACGACACCCAGGTGCGCACCGCGAAAGACAGCGCGCTGGAGTATCGTCGGGTCATCGCCGCCCGCGCACTCGACGACGCGGCGGTTCCGGTCTCCGGGGCCGTCCCGCATCCCGGCGCTCCGATCTCGACTCTTCAGAGGTAGCCCGTGACCATCGACACCCCGCGCGTCGCCCCGACGATCGAAGAGGTCGCGGCCGCCGCGGGAGTGTCGCGGTCGACCGTCTCCCGCGTCGTCAACGGCTCCACGGCCGTGAGCCCGGCGGCTCTGGAAGCGGTGCGGCGCGCCATCGCGGACCTGAACTACGTGCCCAACCGTGCCGCGCGCTCGCTCGCGAGCCGCGCCACGATGGCGATCGCACTCGTCGTGCCCGAGGACACCACCCGGTTCTTCGGCGACCCGTTCTTCGCCTCGGTCGTGTCGGGAATCAACACGCGGCTCAGCCGGTCGGAGTACGTGCTCAACCTGATCATCGCGAGCGACGATCCGGGTGACAAGACCTCGGCATACGTGCGCAGCGGCGCCGTCGACGGTGCGATCGTCGTCTCGCACCACACGAGCGACACGTTCATCGACCGCATCGCGCACGTCGTGCCGGTCGTCTACGGCGGCCGTCCCGTGCGGGAGCGCGAACGCGACTACTACGTCGACGTCGACAACGTCGCCGGCGGACGCGAGGCGACCGAGTATCTGATCGGTCGAGGCTTCCGCCGCATCGCGACGATCGCCGGCCCTGTCACGATGCCGGCCGGCATCGACCGTCTCGTTGGCTTTCGCGATGCGCTCTCCGCCGCCGGGCTCGAGCCGGTCGCCGAGGAGGACGGCAACTTCACGGCCGACGGCGGCTCGGCCGCGATGCAGCGGATCATCGAAACGGGAGTGGAGTTCGACGCGCTCTTCGTCGCGAGCGATCTGATGGCTCGCGGTGCGCTCGCGGCGCTCGGGCGCGCGGGCATCCGCGTTCCCGAGGACGTCGCGATCGTGGGCTTCGACGACTCGCCCGTCGCGCGCACCGTCAGCCCGCAGCTCACGACGATGCGCCAGCCCTCCCACGAGCAGGGGGAGCGCATGGCTGACGTGCTGCTGTCGATCCTCTCCGGCGGCACGCCCGACCGTGTGACGATCCTGCCGACGGAGCTCATCGTCCGCGACTCCGCCTGACCTCGGCATCCGCGGGGCGCCGCGTCGCTCGGCGCCGCCCCGCGTCCGTCGATCCGGCGCCGAGCGTCAGCCGACGTTCTCGGGATCGCCGCCGAGCGGGCCGATGGGCACGATCGGCCCGCCGTCATCCGCGCCGGTCTTGCGCGCCCGGGCGATGGCGTTGCCGAGGTGGTAGATGACGAGAGCGGCCACGGTGCCCAGGACGATGGCGCCGAAGCTGAGCGTTCCGAGGTTCATCGTGAAGCCCGCGATCGCGATGACGAAGGCCACGGCGACCGTGTACTGGTTGACCGGGCGGGAGAAGTCCACCTGGTTGTCGACCCAGATCTTGATGCCGATGACGCCGATGAGGCCGTAGAGCGCGGTCGTCACGCCGCCGAGCACGCCCGCGGGCATCGCGAAGATCACCGCGCCGATCTTCGGGGAGAAGGCCAGCAGGATCGCCACGGTGCCGGCGACCCAGTACGCGGCCGTCGAGTAGACGCGGGTTGCGGCCATGACGCCGATGTTCTCGCCGTAGGTGGTCGTGCCCGAGCCGCCGCCGAGGCCGGCGATCGTGGTCGCCAGGCCGTCGGCGATCAGCGCGCGCCCGGTGCGCTTGTTGATCGAGGGGTCGCCGGTCATGGTGGCGACACCGCGCACGTGGCCCACGTTCTCGGCGATCAGCACGAGGATCACGGGCAGGAACATCGGCAGCATCGCCCAGGCGTGCGCGTCGCCGAACGCGGGCAGGTGGAACTGGGGGAGGCCGACCCACGCGGCATCCGCGACGCCGTCCCATTTCACGCGGCCCATCAGCGCGGCCACGACGTAGCCGACGACGACGCCGAGGAAGATCGAGATGCGCCCCAGGAAGCCGCGGAAGAACACGGCGAACAGGATGCAGGCGGCCAGCGTGATGCCGCCGAGCAGCGCGTCCTGCTGGAAGTTCGTCCAGGCCACGGGCGCGAGGTTCAGGCCGATGAGCGCCACGATCGCGCCGGAGACGACCGGGGGCATGAGCTTCTCGATCCAGCCGGTGCCGGTGGCCTGCACGAGCAGCCCGATGCCGGCCAGCAGCACGCCGGCGACGAACACGCCGAGCAGGGCCTGACTGATCTGCTCGCCGGTCTCCAGCGCCTTGCCGCCGCCCGGGCCGAGGGCGAGGATCGGCGCGATGAACGCGAACGAGCTGCCGAGGTAGCTGGGCAGGCGGTTGCCGGTGAGGACCAGGAACAGCAGGGTGCCGATGCCGGAGAACAGCAGCGTGGTCGAGACCGGGAACCCGGTGAGCAGCGGCACGAGGAATGTCGCACCGAACATGGCGACCACGTGCTGGGCGCCGATCGCGATCGTCGCCGGCCAGCCGAGGCGTTCGTGCGGCTTGACGACGGCGCCGGGCTCGACGGTGCGGCCGTCTCCGTGCTGAGTCCAGATGGGCATGGTCGTGCTCCTTCTTCGGCGGTGCGGTCGGCGAAACGGCGGGGGATGGGGCGGGCGGCCGATGCCCAGGTCAGGCTACCTGGGAGCGGGCTGTGAGCCGCGCATGCGCGCCGTGAAAGAGCGTTCCCGTCTCAGTTGCGCTCGCCCCGCGGCAGGTGCTGAGGTGTCACGGCCTGTCGAGTGGCGTCCAGCACCGATCCGAGATCATCGAAACGCAGCTGCCCGACCCTCAGAAAGAGGAAGTCGACGACGGCGAGCTGCGCCATGCGGCTGGCCAGCGCCGCCGCGCGCAGCGTCGCCTCCCGGGCGGGCGTGCGCAGCACGAGGTCGCAGGCGCCGGCGAGCACCGAGTCGGGGTCGCCGGTCACGGCGACGGTCAGGGCTCCCGTGCGGGCGGCGACCTCGACCGCGTGCAGCACGTCGCGGGTGCCCCCACTGAACGAGAAGGCGATGACGACGGCGTCGGTGCCGGCGAGCGCAGCGTGCACGAGCTGCAGATGCGTGTCGGGTGCGTTCAGGCAGTTCACGCCGATGCGCTGCAGCTTCTGCGACAGGTCGCCGGCGGCCAGACCCGACGCGCCCACGCCGACGGCGATCACGCGCGCACCCGCGGCGATGCGCCCGGCGACCTCCTCCAGCGCCGCGAGGTCGATCAGCCGCGCCGTCTGTTCGATCGTGCGCGCCTCGTGGAAGGCGACTTTGGAGACCATGTCGGACAGCGAGTCCGACGGGTTCAGCTGCCCTTCGGCGATGTCCGAACGCTCGAGGTCAGCGGCGTTGCGCGACAGCTCCTGCGCCAGCTGCATGCGCAGTGCCGGAAACCCGGCGAAGCCGAGCGCTTTGGAGAAGCGCACGACCGAGGCCTGGGAGACGCCGGCGTGGTCGGCGAGCTCGGCCACGGTCGCGTTGACGACGGCATCCGGATCGTGCAGCACGATCGTGGCGACCCGGGACTCCGCTGGACGCAGACGCGGCACGGCCGTGCGGATCGTCTCGATGACGTCGCCGTCCATGTCGCCTCCCGGGTCTGCGTCAGTCTCCCACGCTTCATGAAATCATGCTTCACATTTGATCGGCTTTGTGAAATAGTCATTCACGCCCACGAAACCGCGCGGGACCGCCATCGACGAGGAGGCCGCATGACCGCTCCAGTGTCCGCCGTCACCACGGAACAGCAGAACCCGCGTACCCGGGCGCTCGACGCCATGAGCGTCACCGAGCTGCTCACCGCGATGAACGACGAGGATCGCCGCGTGCCCGTGGCCGTTGCCGCCGCGATCGGACAGATCGCCCGTGCGGTCGATCTCGCCGTCGCCGCCCTCGGCGCCGGCGGCCGGCTCATCTACCTCGGCGCCGGCACGAGCGGACGGCTCGGGGTGCTGGATGCCGCGGAGTGCCCGCCCACCTTCGGCACCGATCCGGGACAGGTGCGGGGGGTGCTCGCGGGTGGGCGCGCCGCCATGTTCGAGGCCGTGGAGAACGCCGAAGACTCCGTCGCGTTCGCCGTCGCCGACCTGCAGGCCATCGAACTGAGCGCTGCCGACGTCGTCGTGGGAATCGCCGCCTCCGGCCGCACGCCCTACGTCATCGGCGGCCTCGACCACGCGCGCGCGATCGGCGCGGCGACGGTGGCCCTTGCCGCCAACCCGAATGCCGAGATCAGCGAGCATGCCGACGTCGCGATCGAGATCGACAACGGTCCCGAGGTGCTCACCGGTTCCACTCGGCTGAAGGCGGGCACGAGTCAGAAGCTGGTGCTGAACATGATCTCCACGGCGACGATGGTGCGCCTCGGCAAGGTCTACGGCAATCTCATGGTCGATGTCCGCCCGACCAACGAGAAGCTCGTCGACCGCGCAGTCCGCATCGTGCAGGCCGCCACCGGATGCGACCGCTCACGCGCCGAGAGCGCACTGGCCGACGCCGACGGCCACGCGAAGACCGCCATCGTGGCGATCCTCTGCGGAATCGGCGCCGCCGCCGCCCGCGAACGACTCGCGGACGCGCACGGCTTCGTCCGCGCCGCCATCGACGACGTGGCCCCCGCCGGCCCCGCCCCCGCCGGCCCCGCCCCCACCGACCAGCGCTAGTCGCCCCGGACATCACGAAAGGAATCACCGTGGATTACCCGAAACTCAGCCGCGACATCCTCCCGCTCGTCGGCGGCGGCGAGAACATCTCGTCCTTCACCAACTGCATGACGCGCCTGCGGCTGGAGATCATCGATCCCTCCCGCGTCGACGTCGACGCGATCAAGAAGCTCGACGGCGTGATGGGCGTGGTCGACGGCGACCAGCTGCAGGTCGTCGTGGGCCCCGGTCACGCCCAGCGCTTGCGCGACGCGTTCGCGGCGGAGAGCGGGCAGCAGGGCACCGCGCCGGTGGATGCCGACGATGAGGCCCCGCTGAGCGCGGCGGCCGATCTGCGCGCACTGCAGACGAAGAACACCCAGAAGGTGAAGGCGCGCCAGAAGACCGGTGTGCACTCGCTGTTCCGCCACATCGGCAACATCTTCATCCCGATCATCCCCGGCTTCATCGCGTGCGGTCTCATCGTCGCGATCGCGAACGTCTGGAAGCTGATCGCCCCCGGCGTCGCCCTGAACCCCTGGTTCCTCGCGTTCGCCGCGCTGGGTTCGATCGTCGTGGGGGCCCTGAATCTGCTGGTGGGCTACAACACCGCGAAGGAGTTCGGCGGCACCCCCGTGCTCGGCCTCATCGCCGGCGCCGTGTCGTACATGCCCGCCCTCGCCGGCATCCCGGCCTCGAAGGCGGCCGACGGCACGGCGATTGCCGCACAGCCCCTGGTACTGCCCCTGTTCGGCGAGCTCAAGCCGGCACTGGGTGGCATCATCGGCGTGATCGTGACCGCCTGGTTGTTCACGGTGATCGAGAAGTGGGTGCGCACGCGCGTTCCTGCGTGGCTCGACCTGTTCGTGGTTCCCGTCGTCACCATGCTCGTCGGGGCCGCGGTCTGCATCCTCGTGATCATGCCCATCGCCGGACTGCTGATGCAGGGCATCAACTGGGTGCTGATCGATTTTGCCCTCGAGCGCGGTGGCGTCATCGGCGGGTACCTGCTGTCGTCGCTGTTCCTGCCGCTCGTCATGCTCGGCATCCATCAGGGACTCACCCCCATCCATGCGCAGCTGATCGCCGACCACGGCTTCACCCAGCTGCTCCCCGTGCTGGCGATGGCGGGGGCGGGCGAGGTCGGTATGGCGATCGCGATCTACGTCAAGACCAAGAGCACGCGCCTGAAGAGCATCATCCGTGCGGCGCTGCCCATCGGCGTCCTCGGTGTGGGTGAGCCGCTCATCTACGGCGTCTCGCTGCCCCTGTTCTACCCCCTCATCACCGCCTGCCTCGGCGGCGGCTTCGGCGGCGCGTTCGTGGCCTACGGCATCCAGGCGACGGGCGGGTTCGGCGCTGGCGCGCTGGGACTGTCGGGCGTGCTGATGACGGCCGTCATCACCAACGGACAATGGCTCTGGTACGTCGGGGGCCTTCTGATCGCCTACGTCATGGGATTCGTTCTGGACTCTAGAGGATCCCCGGTACCGAGCT
>NZ_BADB01000481.1:0-9269 GCF_000333415.1 Microbacterium sp. B24
GCACGACAGGGTGAACGCGCTCGGCGCCTTCTCGGCATCCGCGCACTGGCACCCCTCATGCGCGAGGGAGGCTCCATCGTCAACGTCTCCTCCACCGCGGCGCTGGTCGGGACCGCGGGCTACGCGGCCTACTCCGCATCGAAGGCCGCCGTCATCGCGCTCACTCGCGTCGCGGCCATCGAATACGCGCCGAGCGTCCGCGTCAACGCGATCTGCCCCGGCGGCGTCGACACGCCGATGAACGACGACGAGCCCGTCGGAGGCAGTTCGACCGGTGCCCCCCTGGGACGACGGGCTCGACCGGAGGAGATCTCGCCCCTCGTGCGCTACCTCGTCTCCGATGCCTCGTCGTTCGTCACCGGATCCGTCCTCACGATCGACGGCGGCCTGACCGCCACCTGACCACAGCCCACCCGAAAACCCATCCAGCACCACTCCAGAAAGCAGGAAGCCATGCCCCGCATCACCCGCGCTCGCGCCGCCACCGCGCTCGTGTCCATCGCCTCCGTCGCCGTGCTGCTCACCGGCTGCGCCGGCGCCGCCGCACCCGCCTCCACCGTCGCCTCGGACTGCACTCAGCACCGCGAGCGCGACGGCAGTCAGGACAACAATTCTCTTCTGCACGGGATCTCTCTTCCTGAAGATCGCGTGGCCGGCGACGCGTCGTCGGCGGGCACCTGTCTGGCCGCGATCTCCCGGCGAATCTAGGGGTGGTCATCGGGCGCTAGGTGCCGCCGGGCACCGCCGCGATCGACGAGGGGCCGCGGGCTCGAGAAGATGAGTGGCGACCGCTACGCCCGCTGAGTGCTGTGAGGTGCCGGGGATCCTCCGCCCGTCGCCGCGCTCCACACCGCCCGAGAAACACGTTCCGCGCCGAGAAACCCCCGCTGCGGAGATGTCTCGGCGCGAAAGTGGTTTCTCGCTCAGCGCCGACCGGCGCCCGCCGGCGCGCTCAGGGGCGCACGGGCAGCGCCATCGCGCCGGTCATCTCGGCGCCCGGGGAGATCTCCGACCGCGCCGGGGGCACGTAGTCGCGCAGTCGCGCCAGCGCCTCGGTCGCCGCGGTGGCAACGACGAGCATGTCGGTATAACGGGGGTGGGTGAAGCCGCGGTCGCGCATGTTCGCGACGAAGGCGAGCAGCGGATCGAAGTAGCCCGCGACGTTGAGCAGGCCCACCGGCTTCTCATGGATGCCGAGCTGCGCCCATGTCCACTGCTCGGTGAGCTCTTCGAGCGTGCCCGGCCCGCCGGGAAGGGCGAGGAAGGCATCGGCGCGGTCGGCCATGAGCATCTTCCGCTCGTGCATCGTGTCCACGACGATCAGCTCGGTCAGATCCTCGTTGACGGCTTCGCGCGCCTGGAGAGCTCGCGGGATGATGCCCGTGACCTCCGCCCCCGCGGCGAGCGCGGCATCGGCGACCGTCCCCATCAGTCCCACGTGGCCCCCGCCGTACACGAGCGCCATGCCCGCCTGGCCGATGGCCGTGCCGACGGCGCGCGCCGCCTCGACGTAGACCGGGTCGAATCCGGGCGAGGATCCGCAGAAGACCGTGACCGTGAAACGCGACATGCACAGACGCTAATCGGCGCGTGTTTCCACGACGTGCACGGGTGTTTCCATGCCGTGACAGGTCGGAAACATGGCCTGATTAGCGTGCAGAGCATGTCGCTCCTCGTCACTCACGCTCGTCTGATCACCGTCCCCGCCGGCACCGAGGACCCGGGCTACGTCGAGGACGGGTGGATGCTCGTGGGCGATGACGGCCGCATCGCCGCCCTCGGCGCGGGCACCCCGCCGGTCGGCACCGACGCCGACGAGACGCTCGACGTCGCGGGGGCGTTCGTCGCTCCCGGATTCGTGTCGAGCCACTCGCACCTGTTCACGAGCGGTCTGCGTGGGCTCGGCGTGGCCGACACCCTGTACGGCTGGTGCGACGCGATGCTCGGCACCACCGCCCACATGAGCGCCGATCAGCTCTACTGGGCGACGCTGCACGGCTCCCTCGACTTCCTGTCGAACGGTGTGACGACGGCGTACAACTTCACCGACCCGTTGCAGGCGTGGGAGCCGATGGTCGATGGCAAGCGCACGGGCACCGCGGGCCTGCGCGGGCTCGAGTACCACTGGCGTCAGGCGGAGGGCACGCGCGACTCCGGCATCCGCTTCGTGGATGCCGCCGGCATGGATGTCACCGCCGGAACCCCCGACGAGGTGTTCGACCGCTTCGCCGCCGAGGTCGCCCACACCCGCACGTTCGATGCGGACTACGCGCTCGGCTCGTCGATCATGGGCCAGGTGCAGTGGTCTCCCCACCCGGATGCCGCGGCCTTCGAAGTCGAGGCGATGCGCCGGTACGGGGTCACGAATCAGGCGCACTTCCTCGAGTCGCCCGAGGCCGTCGAGCACCAGCAGTCGAAGTTCGCGCTGTACCGCGACGCCGGAGCCCTCGAACTCGGACTCGTGTTCGGCCACTTCATCCAGACGACGCCGGAGATCATCGCGCAGTCGATGGCCGGGGGCGCGGCGATGTCGTGGCAGCCGGCATCCAACGGTCGTCTCGCCTCGGGCACCGCGCTCGTACCCGAGATGCTCGCGATGGGGATGAAGGTGGGGGTCGGTCTCGACGACCAGGCCTGCACCGACGTCAGCGACCCGTGGCAGAACATGCGCATCGGCATCTACGCGCAGCGGGCGCGGACGAAGGACCCGCTGTCGATGATGCCCGAGCAGATGCTCCGGCTGCACACCCTCGGATCGGCCGAGATCATGGGTGTCGCCGATCGCGTCGGTTCGCTCGAGGTCGGCAAGTTCGCCGACTTCGTCGTGGTCGACCCCCGCCGTCCCGACGTCGGGCCGCTGTGGCACCCCGTGCGCTCGTACGTGCTGGCGATGAGCCCGCGCAATCTGAAGGCCGTCTACGTCGGCGGTCGTCTCGTGAACGCGGAGGGCGTCTCGACCAACCCCCTCGCCGAGGAGGCGTCGGCGAAGGTGCACGAGCTGCCCGCCGCCGTGATCCCGCTGCGCGGCCACCCGCACTGAGCCCCTCTGCGCTGTCGCCCCCGCCCGGGCGAACTGCAAGGGATGCCGTGTGCCGCGCGGCGCGGGCCCTCAGCGCCCGGTGGCCATGCCCATGCGGGCCAGCACGATGTTCTCCACGATCTGCACGAGGTTGTAGAGCACGAGCGTGATCAGGGTGATGAGGGCGATCGAGGTCCACAGCTGAGCGAACTGCGCCTGCGCGTTGAACTTCAGGATCGATCCGCCGATGCCGGTGCCGGTCGAGAGCCACTCCGCCAGCAGGGCACCGGTCACGGCTCCCGGCACCGATACGCGCGCTGCGGCGAACACCGACGGCAGCGCCCCGGGCAGGTTGACCTTGCGCAGCGCCGTGAACCGGCCGCCCCCGAAGACGTGCACGACGTCGAGGCTCTGCTGGCTGGCGCGGCTCAATCCGAACAGCACGTTGGCCAGGGCCGGGAAGAGCACCACCACGGTGCCGATGACGGCGACGGATGCCGGGGTGCCGCGCCCGGTGACGAGGATGATGACCGGAGCGATCGACACGAGGGGAATGGTGCGCAGCAGCAGTACGAGGGGCATGACGCCCGCCTCGATCGCCTTCGACAGGCTGAACGCGATGGCCAGGATGATCGCGACGATCATGCCGACGACGAATCCGATCCACGCGTCGAGCAGCGTCTGGCCGACGAGCGGGAACATCTGCGCCCGGTTGGCCTCCGCCTTGGGCGCGGTGACGAGGAACGTCCACACGTCGAGCGGACCCTTCGCGATGTAGGGCGAGATGCCGGTGAGGCTGACGATCGCCTGCCAGAGCAGCAGCAGGACGAGCAGCGTGATGCCGGCGTTGCCGAGCGAGCGTCGCAGGGTGCGCCGGAGCCCGCGCCGCCGCTCCGCGCGCAGGCGCGCGACGGCGATCGGGTCGGCCGTGCCGACGTGGGATGCCGCGGGTGTCGCCGGGGACGCGTCGATGACGTTCACACTCACACCGCCTTTCCGGCCACCCACGGGGTGACGAGTCTGATGAGAAGACCGAACAGTCCATAGGCGACGAGGGCGAACACGGCGCACAGGAGGAACACCGACCAGACGCCGGCGGAGTCGAGCTGGCCCTGCAGTCGGATCAGCGTCGGTCCGACGCCGGCCGTGATGGCGCCGAGGTATTCGCCGAGCACTGCGCCGAGGAAGGCGGTCGGCACGGCGATCTGCAACGCCGTGAGGATGGCGGGAAGCGCGGCGATGAGCCGTACCTTGCGCAACTGGGTCCATCGTCCGCCGCCGTAGACGCGCACGACGTCCAGCGCCGCCTTGTCGGCGGAGGTGAATCCGAGGATCGCGCCGACGACCGTCGTGAACACGCACACCAGGGCGGCGAGGAAGATCGCGGTCGCCGAGGGGTCGCCGGGGTTCTTGGCGCCGCCGAGGACGACGATCGAGATTCCTCCGACCGCGACGATCGGGAGGCAATAGGTGACGACCGCGATCTGCGTGATCACTGTCTCGGTGCGCGGGAAGACGAGCACGACCGTCGCCAGCAGCAGGGCGATGCCGTTGCCCCAGAGGTAGCCGATCGCCGCCGCGGTGATGGTCGGCTGGAACACGCCCCAGGCGCCCGCGATGTTGCCCTGCACGAACAGCCAGTCCACGACCGCCCACGGCGACGGGACGGGGGTGTAGCTCGTGCCGTCCGCCGGGCGGAAAGCGGTCAGCGAGAACAGCCACCACACGCCCACCAGGACGACGGCGCCGACGAGTCCCGCGACCCAGCCGGGCACGCGCACGCGAGCCACGGCTACGCCTCGGCCTCGGCGCGGCCGTCGTGTCCGAACAGCAGCTCGGAGGCGCGGTCGACGAGCGCGTGGAACTCGGGCGTGCGCATCATCTCGGGCGTGCGCGGGCGCGGCAGGTCGACCTCGATGATCTCCTTGACCCGCCCGGGCCGCGGCGACATGACGGCGACGCGGTCGGCGAGGAAGATCGCCTCGCTGATGCCGTGGGTCACCAGCAGAGTCGTCGCCGGCTTCTCGGTCCAGATGCGCAGCAGCTCGAGGTTGAGGTTCTGCCGGGTCATGTCGTCGAGGGCGCCGAAAGGTTCGTCCAGCAGCAGCACGGACGGCTTCAGGACGAGGGCGCGTGCGATCGACGCGCGCTGGCGCATGCCGCCCGACAGCTGGGCGGGCTTCGCGTCGGCGAAGTCGCGCAGACCGACGAGGTCGATCAGCTCGTCGACGTAGCCGCGGTCGACCTTGCGACCGGCGACCTCGAAGGGCAGCTCGATGTTCTTCCGGATGCTGCGCCACGGCAGCAGTGCGTGGTCTTGGAAGGCGATACCCAGCTCGCTCTTGGCGCGCAGCTGGTCGGGGGTCTCGCCGTCGACGAGCGCGACGCCGTCGGTCGGGTGATCCAGAGCGGCGAGGATGCGCAGGATCGTCGACTTGCCGCAGCCCGAGGGGCCGAGCAGAGCGAGGAACGAGCCCTTGTCGGTGTGCAGGTCGGTGCCCTGCAGCGCCTGCAGCGAACGTCCGCCGCGCAGCGTGAACGACTTGGAGACTCCGGAGATCTGGATGCCGGTGCCGGCGGCAGTCGCGCCGGCACCGGCATCCATCGTGGATGACACGGACATCTCGTTAGGGCAGGTACTTCTTGAGCTCGGGGTGCTCGGCATAGATCTCGTCGATGATCGACGTGTCGAACAGCTGGTCGGCCGTCAGCTCCCAGCCCGAGGCCTTCAGCGACGCGAGGGTTTGGCTCTTCAGGTCGTCCGAGATCGTGAACAGGCCGTTGGCCTGGGTCTCATCGGTCGAGATGAGCTTCGCCTGCGCCTCGATGCCGGCTTTGACCTTGGCGGGGTTCAGCTCGCCGAAGGTGAGGTCGCCGGCCGCGGCCGAGTCGTTGTAGTGCTTCGTGACGACCGTCACGGTGTCGTCGACGGGCTTGGTGAACGTGTCGGTCCAGCCCTTGATCTCGGCGATGAGGAAGGCCTTCAGCAGGTCCTTGTGCTCGGCGAGGTACTGGTCGGTGACGGCGTACGACTCGGCGACGTAGGGCAGACCGTTCTCGGCATACGCGAGGTTGGTGGTCTGGTAGCCGGCCATCGAGACCGTGATCGCCTCGTTGGTGAGGTAGGCCATGAAGCCGTCGACGTCGCCGTTCATGAGGGGGGTCGGATCGAAGTCGACGGGCACGATCGTCAGCTGGCTCTCCGAGATGCCGTTCGCGGCGAGGAGCGCCTTGAACACCGAGGCGTTGGAGTCCTGCACGCCGATCTTCTTGCCGATGAGGTCCTTCGGCGTCGCGATGTTGCCCTTGTCCTTCAGCGACAGGATCGTGAAGGGGTTCTTCTGGAAGGTCGTCGCGATGATCTTCAGCGGAGCGCTCTGCTCCGACACGGCGGCGCCGACGGACGCGGCATCGGTCAACGCCACCTGCACCGAGCCGGAGAGGAGCTTGGCGACACCCGTGTCGGGGCCGGCGACACCCGTCACCTTGGAGAAGCCCGCCTGGTCGTAGTAGCCGTTGTCGTAGGCGTAGAACTCGCCCGCGAACTCCTCGTTCTTGATCCACGAGTACTGCACGCTGATGTCGCCGTAGCTGGCGGCCTCACCGGATGCCGAGGGGCTCGCCGCCCCTCCGGACGAGGAACAGGCCGAGAGGGCGAGGGCTGCGGCGGCGGCGACCGCCAGAATGATTCCGCCGCGGCGGCGACGGCTGGAGCGTGAGTGCATCGGGTCTCCCGGGTGCTGTGTCTTGTGCTGTGGATGCAGAACGGGCTGCGGTGATTCTGGAGACGATAGGTGTCTCACATTTCCGGCGTTTGCCCGTTCGTGTTTCGGTGGTGTGACGCGAGGCGCCAGACACGGTCGCGGCGAAACGGCTGCTCGTAGGGTCGAGCGCCGAGTGCGCGGGCGATGGCATTGCCGATCGCCGGCGCCACGGGGTTGTACGGCGACTCGCTCATCGACTTCGCGCCGAAGGGTCCGAGGTCGTCGGCGGTGTCGGCGAAGTACACCTCGGTGTCGGGGACATCGCCGAACTGGGGCACCCGGTACAGCCGGAAGACGGGGGTGGTGACCTTGCCGTCCTCGACCATGACCTCTTCGTACAGGGCGCTGCCGATGCCCTGCGCCACCCCGCCCTCGATCTGTCCGCGGCACTGCGCGGGATTCATCACGAATCCGGCATCCGCCGACTGGATCGACTGCAGAATGCGGACGACGCCGGTGCGCGGGTCGACGGCGACGCGGACCGCGTGGACGTTGAACGCCAGCGAACGGTGCTCACCCAGCTCGCTGCCGTCGGCGGTGAGCTCGCCATCCGCCGTCAGCTCGCCGAGTCGCACGACGCGAACCGGCGTGTATACGCCGTCGGGCATGAGCCGGGCCGCCGCGGCATCCGTGCCGGTCAGCTCGGCCGCACGGGCACGCATTCGCGCGGCGAGCGCGAGGCAGGCGGCGTGCAGCGCCTTGCCCGCGACGGTGATGCCGGCCGATGCGAACGCGCCCGTGTCGTGGGCGACGGCGTCGGTGTCGGCGTGCCAGAGCTCGATGCCGTCGGGGTCGGCGCAGAGGTCGGTGACCGCGATCTGGCGGAGCACCGTCGTGGTGCCGTTGCCGAACTCGGCAGTGCCGGCTCGCAGCAGGTACGTGCCGTCGGCGCGGAGGGTCACGCTCGTGTGCGCGATGTGGCCGAAGGGCGCCATCGTGGCGATCATCGCCGCCGCGACCCCTTCGCCGACGAGCCATCCTGCAGGGGGCTGGACGCCGTTGCCGCGACGCAGCGCGGACTCGGCGAGGTCGAGGCACTGATCGAACCCGTAGCTGCCCCACACGAGGTCGTCGTGGCCCGGGTCGTCCTGCGGGGTGACGGCGTTGCGCCGGCGCAGCTCGAACGGGTCGATGCCCAGACGCTCCGACAGCTGGTCCATCGCCGACTCTACGCCGAGCACCACCTGGCCGAGCCCGTATCCGCGGAACGCGCCCGACGGCACGTTGTTCGTGTACACGACCTCCGCGTCGAGCCGTTTGAGCGGAACCCGGTAGATCGTCGTCGACTCGGCGAGGGAGTGGAACATCACGCCGCGCGAATGGTTGCCGTACGCGCCCGTGTCGCTCAGCAGGTCGATCGCCATCGCGGTCAGCCGCCCCTCGGCATCCGCGCCGAGCGTGACGCTCACCCGCATCGGATGCCGGACGGCGGCCCGCTGGAACTCGTCGGCGCGGCTGAACTCGAACGCCACCGGGCGGCGGGTGCGCAGCACCGCGAGCGCGACGAGGTCCTCGGTGAACATCTCCTGCTTGCCACCGAATCCGCCCCCGAGGCGGGCCGTGTGCACGCGCACGCGGTCGCGGTCCAGGCCGAAGATGTGCGCGATCTCGTCGCGCGCCAGAAACGGCACCTGCGTCGAGGAGCGCAGCACCAGGCGGCCGTCGTCGTCGAGCCAGCCGATCGAGCCGTGGGTCTCCAGCTGCGCGTGCGTGACCCTCGCGGTCTGCCACGTCCCGGTCACCGTCACGGCGCTCGCGGCCAGGGCGGCCTCGAGCTCGGCGGCGTCGGGCCCGGCGTGCACGCTCGCGATGACGTTGCGCTCCGCTTCGTCGACGCGGTCGGCCGGTGTGCGGTCGGGGTGCAGCAGCGGAGCGCCGGGGCGGCGCGCCTCGTCCGGGTCGAAGACAGCGGGGAGGGGCTCGTAGTCCACGCGGACGAGCCGGCACGCCTCGTCCGCGGCCTCGGCGGTCTCGGCGGCCACCGCGGCGACCCGCTGTCCGATGTGGCGGACCACGTCGTCGAGCATGCGGGTGTCGTCGGGATCGTCGGTGCGGTGCTCATGCCGCCCGGTGGAATAGCGCACGTCGGGGACGTCGGCGTGCGTGAAGATCGCGACGACGCCGGGCACGGCGAGGGCGGCCGCGGTGTCGATCGCCGTGATGCGCGCGTGCGCATGGGGGCTCGTGACCAGCCGCAGCACGAGGGCGTCGGCCGCCGGGTGACCCGGCTCGAGATCGAAGGTGAAGCTCTCGCGGCCCTGCGTCAGCCGCGGGCCGGCGGGAGGCGCGACCGAGCGGCCGACGACGCCCGGTTCGGATGCCGCGGCATCCACCCCGCCCCGCCGGCCCGACCGCCCCGTCTCGCGCACCGCGGTCATGATCGCCTCGCGGATCGGGCGATACCCCGTGCAGCGGCAGAGGTTGCCCTTCATGCGACGGTCGAGGTCGTCGAGGTCGCTCTCGCAGAGCGTCGACGCCGTCACGCT
>NZ_BADB01000480.1:0-2241 GCF_000333415.1 Microbacterium sp. B24
AGCTCGGTCCCGGGGATCCTCTAGAGTCCGCAGCAGGCAGGAGCGCGAGAGCACGTCGTCGGAGCTCGGCGTCGCGATCCGGGTGGCGTTCGACGCACTGAAAGCGGATGCCGACATCCCGCTGACCGCAGCGGTCTCTCGAACAGCGGGGGCGGACGACGGTGCCGACGCGCTGTCGGCGCGGGAGACCGAGATCGCGTTGCTCGCTCGCACCCACTCCAACGCGGCGATCGCATCCCGGCTCGGTCTCAGCGTCCGCACGATCGAGAATCACATCCACAGTGCCCTGAAGAAGACGGGTGCCACGAACAGGCAGGAGCTCTTCCAGCTGATCAGTCGGTGAGCGCTCACGAGGACGCGCCGTCACTTCACCCGAACGGTCCCCGTTGCGACCTCGGCCAGCGGACGGGAAAAGACAAGTGCTGGCGCGGACGGGTCGTTCACGTTCAGGAACGAGAACGACTGGGCACCGGAGGGGTATCTCCCGCACCACGCGTAGTCGAAGGCCGCGACGTTCTGCGTGCCTCCCCACGTGTACAGGCCGCCGCCCCGCGTCACCGCCCAGGTCGTGCAGGCCGCCGTCCTGATCTCGCGGACGGCGACGTCGTCGAGGGCCGTGATGCGAGTGGGCAGGAGGACTCGTTCGGCAGGGATCCCTGTCGTGCACGGCACGGAACCGTCCAGGTGGCGGCCGATGGCCTGACAAAAGTTGTTGACACCCCAGCCGTACACGTCGCCGGCGGTCGTGATCGCGGTCACGCTCGTCAGAGTGGCGTTGTAGGAGCGGAACGTGGTCGGCTGCCCGGCGATCCTCACGCGCCCGGGTGCGTATCGGTAGGTCGGATCCAGACTCCACGTCGAGTCGGTGGTGCTCGCACGGCCGAGGAAGGCGTAACCGTTACGCGCGTCGTTGACAGCCCAGGTGAACAGGGCGCCGTTCTGGAGCAGGAAGCTCCCGGCCAGATCGAACATCGCGGCTTGGCGCACGGGGCAGGTGTCGTCGACGCGGTCGAGCTGCCCGAGGGTGCCGTCGCAGCCGGGCAGCACTTTGTCGTTCATCGCCGTGACGATCGCAACGTACGTGCGGTGTCGAGCCTGCGCCGTCGTCTGCACCTTCGGGTCGTAGACGAGGCCGTCGCCGGTGCGGTAGAGGTCGGGATAGGCCGCGAAGAGTGTGAGGTTTGCGCCCTCGTTCAAGGTCGGCGCGTAGGTGTGCACCTGTCCGGAGCTCAGTCCGTTCGAGTTGTCCCACCCCCAGGTGTAGATCAATCCATTGCGCCCGACGCCCAGACCCAGGTTCGCCCCGTTCCACACCGAGCGCCAACGGATCTTCCCCGCCGTGTCGGGACTGTCCGGCGTGCACCGCCCCGACCCAGGCGTCCAACACGTGTCGTTGGACACAATCGGCAACGGCGTGGCGACGTTGCGACCGTCCGGGCGGGCGATGTTGTCGATGCTTCCCCAGGTCCAGAGGTTGCCGTCGGTGTCGAGGGCGAGAATCTGGTTCTCGGTGCGCGCGATCCGCACGATTCCGCTGAGGACACGTCCGTCGGAGGTCACCACCAGCCCCGCGCGGTACTGCTCCCCCGGGGAGAGGCGCCCTCGACCGATCGAGTCGCGTCCCTTCTCACCGTTGAACGCGTTCTGCGCGGTGCCCCAGGTCCAGACCCGCCCCCGGTCATCGAGTGCGGCGTACCAGCTCTCACCGATCGGATAGTGGAAGTCGGTGCTTCCTCCGACGGCGTCGATGATCCGGACGTCGTTCGGGATGGCGACCTTGGTCGGCGCGGAACCGTTCGAGGTTGTACCACCCGCCCCGTCTCCCGCGCGGCGATCACCCGACAGATAGAGCTCACCCGACTGTGTGATCCACAGCCCCGAGCCGCTGGCGGAGTTGAAGTACACCGGAGGCTCGTCGAGGCGTGCGGATGCGGTGACGAGACGTGACGCGGCATGGGTCGTGTCGGTGAAACCGGCGGAGGTCATCGCCACGGGTGTCAGCACCGCGAGCGCGACGGCAGTCAGGACAACAATTCTCTTCTGCACGGGATCTCTCTTCCTGAAGATCGCGTGGCCGGCGACGCGTCGTCGGCGGGCACCTGTCTGGCCGCGATCTCCCGGCGAATCTAGGGGTGGTCATCGGGCGCTAGGTGCCGCCGGGCACCGCCGCGATCGACGAGGGGCCGCGGGCTCAAGAAGATGAATGGCGACCGCTACGCCCGCTGAATGCTGTGAAGTGGC
>NZ_BADB01000479.1:0-973 GCF_000333415.1 Microbacterium sp. B24
TTTTGCACGGCGCATGACTCCCCGACACGCCCACATCTGGACGCGACAGCGACTCACGCCCCCACATATTGTGGTCAGACCAAGCTCACCTCCCTAGATATCGAAGGCAGGATCATCATGACCTCCCCCCGTTCCGTCTCCGTCGCCGAGACCATCGACGAGTACCTCGCCCGCGCCGACTGGCGGGTCAACGCGAACGCGAACCAGGGGTACTCGCTGGGCGGCATGATCCTGAACGCGGCGGGAAAGCTCATCGCCAACTACTGGCTCGACGAGGTCTACGCACCCGAGGCGGGCACCGCACACCGCGAGGGCGACCTCCACATCCACGACCTCGACGTCTTCGCCGGCTACTGCGCCGGGTGGTCGCTGAGGATGGTGCTCGAACAGGGCTTCAACGGCGTGCCCGGCAAGATCGCCTCGGCACCTCCCCGCCACTTCTCCAGCGCCCTCGGCCAACTGGTCAACTTCCTCGGGACGCTGCAGAACGAGTGGGCCGGTGCGCAGGCGTTCAGCTCGTTCGACACGTATCTGGCCCCCTACGTGCGCATCGACGACCTGAGCTACGACGAAGTGCGCCAGGCGATGCAGGAGTTCATCTTCAACCTCAACGTGCCGTCCCGCTGGGGCACGCAGACACCGTTCACCAACCTGACCTTCGACTGGGTCTGCCCCGACGACCTCGCCGATCAGCATCCCCTCGTCGGCGGCCGGGTGCAGGCGTTCGCCTACGGCGACCTGTCCGCAGAGATGGCCGTCATCAACCGCGCCTTCATCGACGTGATGACCGAGGGCGACCAGGACGGCCGCGCCTTCACGTTCCCCATCCCGACCTACAACATCACGAAGGACTTCGACTGGCACGGCCCCAACACCGACGCCCTCTTCGGGATGACGGCCAAGTACGGCCTGCCCTACTTCCAGAATTTCGTGACCTCCGAGACTCTAGAGGATCCCCGGGACCGAGCTCAAT
>NZ_BADB01000478.1:0-3843 GCF_000333415.1 Microbacterium sp. B24
AAGACCTCCGCCGACAGCGCGTGGTCAGNNCCAAGGGCGTGTGCTACTCTCCCGCCGAGTATCTGCTGGGCCGTCAGCTCGACAACAACCTGCTCGCGAGCGGCCTCACCGAGATCGCAACCGAGGCGATGGCGGCGTGCGGCATCGACATCGACGACCTGCGCGCCCAGGAGGTCGAACCCGGGCTCGGCAACGGCGGTCTGGGCCGCCTCGCGGCCTGCTTCATCGATTCGCTCGCGACGATGGGTGTGCCCAACATCGGCTACGGCATCCGCTACGAGTACGGCATCTTCCGCCAGACGTTCGTCGACGGCCAGCAGGTCGAGCAGCCCGACGCGTGGCTGACGCTCGGTTCACCGTGGGAGTTCCCGCATCCCGAAGCGGCACGCCGGATCTCCTTCGGCGGTCACACCGAGACGTACGACGACGCCGGTGTGACCCGGTCCCGCTGGGTGCCGGGGTGGGACGTGCTCGCCGTACCGTACAACTACATGGTGCCCGGCTACCTCAACGGTCGTGTCAACACGCTGCGGCTGTGGAGCGCGAAGGCGACCGACTCGTTCGATCTCCGTGTCTTCAACTCCGGCGACTATGAGGAAGCCGTCCGTGCCCAGACCTTCGCCGAGAACATCTCCAAGGTGCTCTACCCCGAGGACTCCACGCCCCAGGGGAAGGAGTTGCGCCTGCAGCAGCAGTACTTCTTCGTCGCGGCATCCATCGGCGACTTCCTGGAGCACACCCTCCCGGCGGACTTCGACATCGACAAGCTCCCCGACCGTGTGATCTTCCAGCTCAACGACACCCACCCGGTGATCGGCGTCCCCGAACTGATGCGTGTGCTCGTCGACGAGCGCAAACTCGAGTGGGATGCCGCGTGGGCGATCACACAGCAGTGTTTCGCCTACACGTGCCACACGCTGCTGCCGGAGGCGCTGGAGGTGTGGTCGGTCGACCTTCTCGGGCGGCTTCTGCCGCGCCACCTGGAGATCATCTACCGCATCAACGAAGAGTTCCTCGAGGCGGTGCGCGAACGCTACGGCGATGACGAGATGCGCATCCGCAACATGTCGATCATCGGCGAGTTCCCCGAGCGCAGCGTCCGGATGGCGTACCTCGCCACGGTCGCCGGTGCGAAGGTCAACGGCGTCGCCGAACTGCACTCGCAGTTGCTGCGCGACAAGGTGCTGCCGGACTTCAACGACTTCTTCCCGGGCAAGTTCACGAACGTCACGAACGGCATCACTCCGCGCCGCTTCGTGCGCCTCGCCAACCCCGGGCTGTCCGAGTTGATCACGGAGGCGATCGGCACGGGGTGGCTCACCGACCTCGAGCGTCTGCGGGAACTCGAGGCGTACGCCGAGGATCCCCGGTTCCGCGAGGCGTTCGCCGAGGTCAAATCGGCGAACAAGCGCCGCCTCGGCGATGTGCTGCGCGCGCGGGACGGCCTCGAGATCAGCGACGGCCACATGCTCGACGTGATGGTCAAGCGTCTGCACGAGTACAAGCGGCAGATGCTCAAGCTTCTTCACGTCGTCACGCAGTACGAGAGCATCGTGTCGGGCCGTGTCGCGGCATCCGACATCCTGCCGCGCACCGTCATCTTCGGTGCGAAGGCGGCGCCCGGCTATGCCATGGCCAAGCGCATCATCCACCTCATCAACGCCGTCGGAGAAGTGGTCAACGCCGATCCGCGCGTCGAGGGGCGTCTGAAGGTGTTGTTCCCGCCGAACTACAACGTCACACTCGCCGAGCGCCTGATCCCGGCCGCCGACCTGTCGGAGCAGATCTCGCTCGCCGGGAAGGAGGCCTCGGGCACGGGCAACATGAAGTTCGCCCTCAACGGCGCGCTGACGATCGGAACCGACGACGGCGCGAACGTCGAGATCCGTCAGCTCGTCGGCGATGACAACTTCTTCCTCTTCGGCATGAGCGAGCCCGAGGTCGAGGCGCTGTGGGCCCGGGGCTACAAGCCCGCCGACTTCTACCAGGGCGACGAGAACCTCCGCCGCGCGATGGATCTCATCGCCTCCGGCGCGTTCTCGGGCGGCCATCGCAGCGTGTTCGAGCCGATCGTGTCGAACCTGCTCTACGACGACCGCTTCATGGTGCTGGCCGACTACTCGTCATACGTCGCGGCGCAGGACCAGGTGGATGCCGCCTATGTCGATCAGGACGCGTGGACGCGGTCGGCGATCCTGAACGTCGCACGCTCCGGCTTCTTCTCGTCCGACCGCTCGATGCGCGACTACATCGAGCGCATCTGGCACACGCCCCCGCTGCTCTGACGGGAGGTGTCCCTTCCCGGTCGTCGAGCGCGGAGCGCAGCGACGAGTCGAGGCTCGGTTCAGCGCGCGTAGCGTTCGACGAAGGCGCGCAGGATGGCGCCCGTGTGCACGACCGGCAGCCGGCGCACCGCCGCGAGCGTGAGATCCAGCTCGTCCGCTCCGAAGTACCCGTAGCCGGCGTACGCGCGGATCCGCGTGCTGATGCCCTCGAGGTCGCACTCCGGGTGGAACTGCGTGGCGTACACGTTGCTCCCCACGCGGAACATCTGCACGGGACACGCCTCGCCGCGAACCAGCAGCGTCGCCGTCGCCGGCAGCGTCGAGATCGCCTCCTTGTGGCCGACGAAGGCCGCGAAGCGGTCGGGCAGCCCGGCCAGCAGCGGGTCGTCGCGCCCGGCGCCCGTCTTCTCGACCTCGATGACGCTGATGGGCTCCCGGTAGGTGCCGTCGATGATCGCGCCCTGATGTGCACCGAGAGTTCCCACACCGTAACAGGCGCCGAAGAAGGGGAAGTCGCGCGCCACCACCTGGTCGAGAAGGGCGGCGATCTCCGCCTCGACGCGGCGCTGCGCGGATGACTTCTTCGCGATCGGGTCCGACGCGTTGAAGGGCCCGCCGCCCACGAAGACGCCCGAGTAGGCGTCCAGATCCACCGGTCCGAGAGGCCCCGCCTCCATCCGCACGCGGACCAGCTCATCCGGTGTCAGCCCGGTGAAGCGGAGGAAGAGGGCGTACTCCTCGTCGGCGGGCACATCCTCGGCCCGGGTCGCGAGCAACAGGAACGGCTTCATCCTCGCACCGCCTCGATATGGGCGAGCAGCGCATCGAGGGTGGCGGCGACGGTGGGGTTGCGCGGACCCTCGTCGCGGGCGACGGCCCAGTAGGCGAGGGGATGCGCGTAGGCGCCGTCGAGCACCCGGGTCAGGCGCGGGTCGGCATCGCCGAGAAAGTCGGGCAGGATGCCGATGCCCGCTCCCGCGGCCGTCGCCTCGACGTGCGCGAAGACGCTGGTCGAACGGACCGAGGCGGGCGAGTCCGGCAACTCCTGCAGTGCGCGGTCGAGCTCATCGACCTGCAGGGAGCTCTCCACGTAGTACACGAGCGGGTGTGCGGCCAGCTGAGCGATCGAGTCGGGGGTCCCCGCCTCTCGCAGATAGTCGGGTGTCGCGTACAGACGCAGTGCGTACGCGCAGACGGGTGTCGCATAGGCCCGCAGCACCTGGGGGCGTCCGACCACGATCTCCAGGTCGACGCCGGAGCGGTTCTGGCGCACGCGCTGCGTCGCCGACAGCAATTCGACCGCGAGCTGCGGGTGTTCCCGGCGCAGGGCTGTCATCGCCGGAGCGAGGAAGACCGACGTGAAGGCGTCCGGGGCGGAGATTCGCACCATGCCGTGAACCGCGTCGGCGTTCTCGCCGTCGACGAGCTCTCGCAGCGATGCCTCGATGCGCTCGGCAATGGTCACCGCGCGGTGGCCGAGCTCGGTGACCTCCCATCCTCCGGTCGTCCGCACGAGCACGCGTCCGACTCTAGAGGATCCCCGGGTCCGAGCTCGAAT
>NZ_BADB01000477.1:0-3184 GCF_000333415.1 Microbacterium sp. B24
ACGGCGCCCGTGTGGATGCCGCTCTGGCCAAGATGCTGGGGTTCTCGCGCTCGTTCGCCGCGGAGTTCGCCGAAGCCGGCGGCGTGCGGATGGACGGCCGTGCGCTGGGAAAGTCCGACCGCCTGCGTGCAGCCGGCTGGCTCGAGGTGGAGTGGGAGGAGCGGCGCGAACCGGAGATCGTGCCGGTCGCCGTTCCGGACCTCGCCATCGTCTACGACGACGACGACATCGTGGTCGTCGACAAGCCCGCGGGCGTCGCCGCGCACCCGTCGCTCGGATGGGAAGGCCCGACGGTGCTCGGCGCGCTGGCCGCCGCCGGCTTCCGCATCGCCACCACGGGAGCAGCCGAGCGCCAGGGCGTCGTCCATCGACTGGATGTCGGTACCAGCGGCCTCATGGTCGTCGCAAAATCGGAGCGTGCGTACACCGCACTCAAGCGGGCATTCAAGGAGCGCGAGGTCGAGAAGATCTACCACGCGGTCGTGCAGGGGCATCCCGATCCGTTGGCCGGAACGATCGATGCTCCCATCGGACGCCACCCCTCGCATTCGTGGAAGTTCGCCGTCACGCCTGACGGCAAGGACTCGGTCACCCACTACGAAACGCTCGAGGCGTTCCCCTCGGCATCCCTCCTCGAGATCCATCTGGAGACCGGACGCACCCACCAGATCCGCGTCCACATGGCCGCCCATCGCCACCCGTGCGTGGGCGACCCGCTGTACGGTGCCGATCCGACCCTGTCGGCACGTCTGGGGCTGACCCGGCAATGGTTGCACGCGCACGAACTCTCGTTCGCGCACCCGACGACGACCGCGTGGGTCACGTTCACGAGCGCCTATCCGGCCGATCTCGCACATGCGCTCGAGGTGCTCCGGACCTGACCCGAGACCCATGCCGGCGCACGTACATGAGGGTGCCTAGCCTGGAAGCATGCCGCTCATCGACCGCCCGTGGCTCACGTCCTACGCGCCCGGGGTGCCCGCCGAGATCGAACCGGTCACGCAGACCCTGGTCGACATGCTCGACGAGTCCGTACGGCGCCACCCTCGTCGACCCGCTCTCGAATTCTTCGGCGCCGTCACCACGTATCGCGAGCTCGGGGACCGGGTCGCCAGGGCAGCCGAGGGCTTGAGACGCCTGGGCGTCGCGCCCGGCGACCGCGTCGCGCTGATCCTCCCGAACTGCCCGCAGCATGTCGTCGCCTTCTATGCCGTGCTGCGGCTCGGTGCGATCGTCGTCGAGCACAATCCGAGATACACGGCACCGGAGCTTCGACATCAGTTCGAGGTGCATCACGCCCGGGTGGCGATCGTGTGGGATGCCGTCGCCGACACCATCGCGGAGTTTCCCTCCGACATCCGTCCCCGCCACGTCATCGCGGTGCGAATGACCGACGCGATGCCGGCCCGCATGCGGGCCGCGCTGCGCCTTCCGCTCGCGAAGGCGCGTGCGTCGCGGGCGGCGCTGACGGTGACACCCGACGCGAAGGACGTTCTCTCGTGGTCACGGGTGGCGTCGCATCGCCCGGTGCGCAGACGCACGCCCCGTCCCCACCTCGACGATCTCGCCGCGCTGCAGCTGACGAGCGGCACCACGGGTACGCCCAAAGCGGCCATGCTCACGCACCGCAACCTCCGCTCGAACGCGGCGCAGTCGGCCGCCTGGGTGCCCGATCTGGTACCCGGACGCGAGGTCTTCTACGCCGTCCTCCCGCTCTTCCACGCCTACGGACTGACGCTCTGCCTGACCACGGCACTGTCGCTCGGAGCCCGCATCGTGCTGTTTCCGACGTTCGACGTCACCCTCACCCTCGACGCGATACGCCGTACGCCGCCGACCTTCCTCGCCGCCGTTCCGCCCATCTACGACGCCCTGGCACGGGCCGCCGTGCGCGCGGGCATCGACCTCTCGAGCCTGCGCAACGCGATCTCCGGTGCCATGGCGCTGCCGCCGTCGACCGTGCTGCGGTGGGAGGAGGCGACCCACGGCATCATCGTCGAGGGCTACGGCATGACCGAGTCGTCGCCGATCAGCGTCGGCAATCCGATGGGGCCGCTGCGCAGGCCGGGTACGGTCGGTGTGCCGTTCCCCAGCACCGAGATCCGCGTGGTGGACCCCGCGGATCCGACCCGTGACGTCGTCGACGGCGCCGAGGGCGAGCTTCTCGTGCGCGGACCGCAGGTCTTCCAGGGTTACTGGAACCGACCGGAAGAGACCGCCAGCACGCTGCTGGCGGGCGGATGGCTGCGCACCGGCGACATCGTGACGGTGGATGCCGAAGGCTTCGTGACCGTCGTGGACCGCCTCAAGGAGCTGATCATCAGCGGCGGGTTCAACATCAGTCCGAGTGAGGTCGAGAACGCGCTGCTGCTGCATCCCGACGTCGCGGATGCGGCTGTCGTCGGCATCCCGCGCTCGGACGGATCGGAGACGGTGACGGCGGCCGTGGTGATGCGCGACGGAGCGGTCTTCGATGCCGAGGAGCTGCGCTCGTTCGCACGGATCCATCTGGCGGCGTACAAGGTTCCACGATCGGTCGTGCGCGTGCCGGCGATGCCGCGCTCGCTGGTCGGCAAAGTCATCCGCCGTCAGGTGCGCGCGGACATCCTCGCCACCCGCGGACGATGACGCGTCAGCGGCCGCCGGAGAAGGAGGCCGGATCGTCCTCGGCGATGGCCAACGCGATCTTGTGCACGTCGGACTGAGCGAGCTCGGTCAGCTCCCCGAGTCCGTACCAGCCCACCTCGGCCAGTTCGCCGTCGGCGGGGAACGGGTCGCCCGCCACCCAGTCGCAGCGAAAGACCAAGTCGAGGTAGTCGACCTGGTCGCCGTTGGCGTATGTCGTCCGAGGCAGCTGCTGGATGAGAGCGAGCCGCACGGCGCGCACCTCGATGCCCGCTTCTTCCCGGCACTCGCGAACGGCCGCGTCGGCGGGCTCTTCACCCGGATCGACGATGCCGGACACGCACTGCCAGGCCCCGTTGTCGGCACGCCTGCCGAGGAGCACCTTCTCGTCCTTGAATACGACGGCGGTGACCCCGACGAGCGGAAGCGGCGCGGTGCCGATCTTCTCGCGCAGGGCCAGGACGAACTCGGGTGTCGACATGGCTCCAGCCTAGGTGTTTCACCCTCAGGTTGAAGGTGAAACAACCGACTCTAGAGGATCCCCGGGACCGAGCTCAAT
>NZ_BADB01000476.1:0-2425 GCF_000333415.1 Microbacterium sp. B24
AATGCGGGCGATGGTGGAGAAGTTGACCGTCATCGGGCTGCCCGGCGACGGCGGCTTCTGGCAGATGGCGAACGATCTGTTCGACATCGACTGGGATCTTCTGGATCAGCAGGACCTGGTCGTCATCACCAACAGCGTCGGGCTCGAGCGCACCCCGCGTCTGACCGCCCCGGAGGCGGCCGCCCTGCTCGCCGGACTTCGCGTTGCGGCGTCGCTGCCCGGTGTCGGCGAGAGCGGAGTCATCCAGGGTCTGCTGGCCAAACTGGCGCGCGGCGCCTCCGGCGTGCCCGCCGACGTCATCGTCGCGCCCGGTGAGGTGGACGAGGTGCGCTTGACCGTCGATCGCGCCCTGCGTGACGGCGTCGCCGTGGCCTTCACCTACCAGGCCCCGGATGCCGCGCCCACCACACGCACGGTCGACCCGGTCAAGGTCCACATCGCGGGCGGTCAGTGGTACCTGCAGGGATGGTGCCACCTGCGTCAGGCGATGCACGAGTCGAGGACGGAACGCGACTCCCGTCCGCCCTGGGCGAGGGTGCGCAGTCCTCCCACGAGCAGCAGGTACTGCTGGGGGGTGGCTTCGGCTTCGTTCAGCCGGTCGGCGGTCTCGACCATGGCGTGCGCAGCCGTGTAACGGTCGTAGTCCGCCACGATCGCGGCCCCGTAGGAGCCGAGCGACTCGGCCTGCTGCACGATGTCGAGCGAGCGCCCCTGGTAGAGCTGGACGTCGGCGACCATGAACGGCTCGAGGCGGGCCCCGAACTTCGACGACGTGCGGCGCACACCCTTTGCGACAGCGCGTACCTTGCCGTGGCGACGGCTGAGCATGGTCACGATGCGGTCCGCTTCACCCAGCTTGTGGGTGCGCAGGACCACGACCTCGTCGCGGTAGGTGGGCACCCCTCGATTATCCCCGCCGGTGCCGACATCGGGCGGCATTGGAGACAATGGTCAGGTGACGGAACAGTTGTTCGTGATCCCCCTCTGGGCCGACCTCCTCGCCGTGGGACTCGGCGGTGTACAGGGCGCGCTGTTCTCGTCGGGCTTCGTCGGACAGCGCCGACTCGACCTGCTCGGCGTCGTCATCGTCGGCACCGTGATGGGCATGGGTGGCGGCATCATCCGCGACCTCCTGCTCAACGTCGAACCCGCGACGCTGAAGAGCAACTGGTACCTGATCACGGCCGTCGGCGCGGCTCTGGTCGGCATGCTGCTGGCCAACATCTTCGAGCGCCTCAACGCGGTGATCGTGGCCCTTGACGCCGTGGTGATCGGTCTGTTCGGTGCCTTCGGCACCTCGAAGGCGCTGGCGCTCGGCCTTCCCCCCGTCCCGGCGGTCTTCGTCGGGGTCTGCGCCGCGGTGGGCGGCGGCATTCTTCGCGACGTGATCATGGGCTTGCCGGTGGCGATCATGCACGTCGGATCGCTGTACGCCGTCGCGGCCGCGGTCGGCTGCGCGTTGCTCGCGTTCGCACACGCCGTCGGTGCGCCGCTGGTGGCCGCGGCGATCGCCTCGGTCGTGGTCACGACCGTGATCCGACTGCTCGCGGTGATCTTCGACATCTCGCTGCCCGAACAGCGCGCGCTCTACCGGCGCAAGGTCGCGGTGGAGACCAGCGCGATCCCGATCATCCGGCCCTGAGGCGTTTCGACGCGCTGCGACGAGTCGAAACGCGGCGTCAGACGGCGGCGAGCGAGCCGGAGCGCTCGCGCGTACGGATGGCGCGGTTCACGCAGGAGACGATCGCCTTCAGCGACGCGGTCGAGATGTCACCGTCGATGCCGACGCCCCACAAGCGCTCGCCATCCACCTGCAGCTCGACGTACGACGCTGCCTGCGCGTCGCCCCCGGCGCTGAGCGTGTGCTCGACGTAGTCGTAGAGCGTGATGTCGAAGCCCTGCGCACGCACGACTTCCAGGAAAGCCGATACGGGGCCGTTGCCGACGCCGCGTGTCGCAACGGTCTCCTCGCCGTCGCGGAGGGTGACCTCGAGCGAAACCTCGCCCGACATGTCGCTCTGCGTCCGCGTGGACAGCAACTCGAACCGCCCCCACTTCTCGTCCGCCTCACGCGCAGGCAGATACTCATCCGTGAAGATCGCCCAGATCTGGTCGCTGGAGACTTCGCCGCCTTCGGCATCCGTCTTGGCCTGCACCACACCGGAGAACTCGATCTGGAGCTTGCGAGGCAGATCCAGCGCGTGATCCGTCTTCAGCAGGTAGGCGACGCCGCCCTTGCCGGACTGCGAGTTGACGCGGATCACGGCCTCGTAGGAGCGACCGAGATCCTTCGGGTCGATCGGCAGGTACGGCACCGCCCACTCGATGTCGTCGACGGTGACCCCGGATGCCGCGGCCCGCGCCTCCATGGCCTCGAACCCCTTCTTGATCGGACTCTAGAGGATCCCCGGGACCGAGCTCGAAT
>NZ_BADB01000475.1:0-245 GCF_000333415.1 Microbacterium sp. B24
AGCTCGGTCCCGGGGATCCTCTAGAGTCCCCGGTCTGCTGTCCGCTCGCGGACAACTCCCCTATCCTACCGGTTTCGTGGAGCGCTCGCGAACGCGTGTCGCAAGTCCGGAGTACGGTCTGGTCATGAGCCAGATCGAGATCCTGCCGGCATCGGCCGATCGCTTCGCCGATGCCGAGCACGCACTCACCGGCGGAGGCGACGGCGCCTCGTGCTGGTGCCAGTGGTGGATGCTGCGCAACAAAG
>NZ_BADB01000474.1:0-6798 GCF_000333415.1 Microbacterium sp. B24
ACACACTCAGCGCGAGGAACCGGGTCGGCACTCCGGCGCAAGCGCGGATCACCTCTTCGCCGCCTGTGGCCTCGTCGCCGTGCCCGCCGGGCAGATGCACGTCGAGCAGAACCACGTCCGGCCGCGTCTGGGCGATGACGCCGATCGCGGTCGGCACGTCGGCGGCCTCTCCCACGACCTCGACGGTGTCGTCGAGGTCGCTGCGCAGACCCGAGCGGAAGATGGAGTGGTCATCGACGATGACCACGCGGATGCCGTCAGCCACGGCCGTTCCCCTCGGCGCCGGCCGACCGCAGGTGCACGTCGGTGCCCTCCGGTCCCGAGGTGACCGTCGCGGTGCCCCCGAGACGCCGCATCCTCCCGATGATCGACTGCCGCACACCGAGCCGGTCGGCGGCGACGTCGTCGAGGGCGAACCCCGGCCCTCGGTCGCGGACGAAGACGTCGACGCCGTCGGAGCGTCCTTCGATGTACACCGAGACGTCGCCGCCGGCGTGACGTGCCGCATTCAGCATGGCCTCTCGAGCGGCGGCCGCGATCTCGCCGCTGGCCCGCTCGCTCGAGACCCCGGCGACGACGACGTCGATGCGCACCGGGTAGTCGAGCTCGAGCGCCGCGGCGTAATCACGGAGGTCGGTTGCCAGGTCGCTGTCGGCCGGCTGGTCGCCGTCGTAGAGCCACGCGCGCAGCTCCCGCTCCTGTGCGCGGGCGAGCCGCGCCACGTCGCTCGAAGCGCCGCCCCGGTTCTGGATGAGGGCGAGGGTCTGCAGAACGGAGTCGTGCAGGTGCGCGGCCATCTCAGCGCGCTGCTCCTCGCGGATGCGTCGATCGCGCTCACCCGTGAGTTCGCGCCACTTCCCGACGAAGGTGGACGACAGCATCGCGGCGAGTGCGGCCAGGGGCACCACGATCAGCAGGGCGTCCGCCGCCGCACCCTCGCGGAGGGCGAGGATGGTCAGTGCGAACACGGCGAGCAGGACGACCACGACCGCGCTTCGCACGATCACCGCGTGCCCCGGCCCGCGGAGGGGGTCGCGGCGGTCGACCAGGGTCGCCCATGCTCCGGCGGCTGCGGCTGTGGCCGATGCCGCGCCGACGACGACGGCGAGGTCCGAACTCTCCCGCGCGCCGACGACGGCGAGCGCGCTCAGCGGCAGCAGCACGATCGCGGCGCCGCACGTGAGAATCCAGGCGACCGGCGCCGAGCTCGTGGTCGGCGCGTCTCCCGCGGCGCGGGGCGCGAAGGCCCAGCACCAGGCGTAGAACAGGATGCCGGCGCCTGCGCACAGCGCCAGGACGACGAACAGCGCGCGCACGGCGCTCACGGGGGCACCGAGGTGCTGGGCGAGTCCTTCGGCGACGCCGGCGACGACGCCCTCGCGAGGGCGCACGAGCGGGGGCCGGGCCGGCGGCACCGGGCGCGGCGCGGGCGCGGCGCGCGCGGCGTCCGAGGCGGCGGCGGGCGTCATACGGCCATCCAACCATCCGCGACCTCGGCCGTCACCGCTGCGGCCGCCGAGATCAGGGCCGTCTCAGGGATTCCCCCGATGGTCGGCGCGCGTGCCGCGCCGCGAAGATCATTGCATGACCACTCCACCCGTGGACCCGCCGCAGACCACATCGTCGACGCCGCCCCCTCCCGCCGGAAGCCACACCGCCGCCGAAAGCCGCAACACTGGCGACCGCTTCTTCTCGTGGACCTCGGGACTGGGCATGGTCCGCGGTGACGGCTGGATCGGCGGGGTGGCCGCGGGCATCGCCGCGCGCCTCCGGATCGATCCGCTGATCGTCCGCGGCATCCTCGTCGTGGTCGGCCTGTTCGGCTTTCCGGTGATCTTCCTCTACGCGCTCGCCTGGGCACTGCTGCCCGACCTCGACGGCCGGATCGTGCTGCGAGACGCTCTGCGTCGCCGGTTCGAGCCGGCCCAGGTCGGGATCCTCGGTCTGTTGATCCTCGGTCTCATCCCGCTCGGACCGGGAGTGGTCTTCGTCGGCAGGATCCCGGGATGGATGCTGAGTCCCGGGCTCGGCGGATGGTCTGCTCTGTCTGCGCTGCTGGTGACCGTCGGTCTGACTCTCGCCGTCGCGCTCCTGTTCATCATCGTGCGCGCCGCGCGTCACTCCGCGCGCTCCGCGCCCCCGGCACCCCCGCAGCAGAGGGCTTCCGCTGCGGATGCGTCGCCGGATGCGTCCGCCGCGGCGACCGGTTCGGGTCCGGTCGCCCCCGCGGACCCGCGGGGGACGGATGCCGCCGGCTTCGCGGCATCCTCCCCTGCCCTCCCCTCCCCGGCCACCGCCGCCGACTCCTCGACCGATGCCGGCACGGCCGCGTCGACACGCCCTGCACCCGACGACGACGCGTACGCCGCGTGGCGCGAGCAGCACGCCGCGTGGAAGATGCAGGACGACGCCTGGCGCCGGCAGCAGCAGGATGTCGATCGCGCCGTCCGCGAGCAGGCTCGCCGTGAGCGGCAGGAGCGCGCCACCGCGTTCGCCGCCGAAGCCGCCGAGCGCCGGAGACTGCGGCGCCTGAGTTCGCCGCGCACGCCGCTCGCGTTCGTCGGGGTCGCGCTCGGCATCGCCGTGATCGCGGGCACCGCCACGGCTATCGCCCAGCGCGATGCTCTCGGCCCCGCACGCGGACTGTTCGTCGCGGCGGTCGCGCTCGGCGTGTCGATGGTGGTCGCCGGTGTGCTGCGCCGCCGCAGCGGCTTCCTCGCGTTCGCGACCGTCGTGACGCTGCTCGGCGCGGGCGCGGCGACCGTGGCGCCGGTCGCGCAGAGCCTCCACATCGGGAGCTACTGGCTTTCGGTGGGCAACGGCTCCCAGCCGGGCGCCTCCGCATCAGCCCCGTTCGTGCAGACGTGGGGCGACCTCGTCATCGTCGCTCCAGACAACGGTGTGGACGGTTCGGTCTACGTGGAGAAGACCTCGGGTAACACGCAGATCATGGCGGAGCCACTCGAGGGATCCGTCCGAATGGAGATCGAGATCACCACGCGGGACGCCGCGGTCGATCGGGTCCGCCTCGCGGATGCCGACGGCAGATCCTCCGCGCGCCTCGCCGACGACCCCGCCGTCACGAGCACCCGTCTCGCTGACGGGCGCATCCGCCTCACCACGACCGTCGGCGCCGCCGATGCCCGCACTCACCACCGCATCGTCATCGCGCAGGACAGCGGCTTCATCTCCGTCATGCAGTCATCACCCGCAACCACGACAGGAGGATCCCGATGAGCGACTCCACAACAGACTCTGACGTGTTCCCGGCATCCGCTGCCGACGCTCTCGCGCCCGACGCGCCCGAGGCCCTGCCGCGCCCGCGCATCCGCTGGGCGGGGATCGTCTGGGGGCTCGTCTTCGCCGCCCTCGCCACCGTCGGTGCCGCTCTGACCTGGACGCCTCGGGCGCTCGAGAACCTGTCGATGATCGTCCCCCAGCTGACCGGAACGACGCTGGTGGCCGCCACGCTCATGGCGCTCGGCGCACTGGCGCTGATCTCCGGGCTGGTAGGACTGCTGCGTCATGCGCAGCGCGCGGCGATCCGGCGTCGCGCGTAGCCCCGCGCGGACGGGAGAATGGACGCATGCGCACGATCCTCAACATCGTCTGGATCATCTTCGCCGGATTCTGGTTGTTCGTCGGCTACGTGGTCGCCGGTGTGGTGCTGTGCATTCCGATCATCACGATCCCCTGGGCGATCGCCTCGTTCCGCACCGCGGGCTACGTCATCTGGCCGTTCGGGCGCACGATCGAGCCGAAGCCGACGGCGGGCGTGGGCTCGTTCCTCGGCAACGTCGTCTGGGTGATCCTCGCCGGGTGGTGGCTCGCGCTCGGGCACCTGGTCAGCGGCATCGCGCTGTGCATCACGATCATCGGCATTCCGATGGCGATCGCGGACTTCAAGATGATCCCGATCTCTCTCATGCCCCTCGGCAAAGACATCGTCTCCACGCGCCAGGGCGCGTTCGATCGGACGCTGTGACCCCGACGATCGCCCGTGTCACGCGCGGACACATATCGCAACCACAGGTCACACACCTGTCCCCGGCGGTCACGGCGGGTTAGCGTGGGGGCGTCCCCTCACCGGGGTATCGCGGCGATCCGGGCGGACCCGGGCACCGGCTCATAACCGGGTGCGTTGCGGGTTCGACTCCCGCCGTCGCGTCGACGCAGGACTTCGCCGTTCTCTCCGCGCATTCGCAGGCGCAGGGCCTACCCTCACTTCATCCGGCACACCGCATCCGTCGGCGCGAGGAGGCCCCCATGCGCAGAACCCCGATCCTGACCGTGATCGCCCTGGCGGCGCTCGCGCTCACCTCGTGCAGCTCCGGCGGCACCGATCCCGCTGCGGAGCTGCCGGGCGTCTCCCCGTCGACGCGCCCGCCGCTGCAGACGACGACACCGGGACCGATCGGCCCGAGCGGGCCGGCGATCGCCGTGCCCCAGAGCCGCTGGGACGCCCTCGTCGCCGACCTCACGAAGCGGGGCGTGACGGGCACCCCCGCGCTCGTGTCCTCCGAAGCGGTGACGTTCAACGACGGCTCCCTCGGCTGCCCGTCTCCGGGTCAGTCCTACACGCAAGCGCAGATCGACGGCATGCGCGTGGTCGTCTCGGTCAATGGCAAGACCTACGACTACCGGTTCGGTCAGGGCGCCGAGCCCAAGCTCTGCGCCTGACCTCGCGACAGCACACGCGACGACGCGACAGCGCACACGAAAGAAGAAGGGGGTGGATGNCGNGGCATCCACCCCCTCTTCCGCCTCGCCGGGGCTACTTCTTCAGCGGCAGCAGCAGCGCCTCATCGGCGCCCGACTGGTTGTCCATCACGACCACCATCGAGCCCAGCGGCTTCTGCGCGTCGATCTGCTTCGCGTTGAAGGTGACGTCGACGCTGGCCGAACCGCGCTTCGGCACCGTGACGAACTGGCCGTTGCTGATCGCCGGCGCCGTCGGGTCATACGTCGCCCACCCGTCCACGGCGTCCGACGCGTCGTTGGACGCGAAGGTCTGGGCCGTGTACGAGAACGCCCCCGTGATGCCCAGATCGCTCGCCCGCACCGGCATCAGCAGGGTGCTGCTGTCGGTCGGCGCCTGCGTGAGGAAGCCCGCGGCGGCCGTCTCCTTCGTCTTGGCGTTGACGATGAAGACCTCGGACAGACCGTTGGTGTCGCCGTTGCGCACCCCGCCCGAGTCGGCGGACAGGACGATCCAGTCGGGGGTGCCGTCGCGGTCGCTGTCGATCACGATGTCGTACTCGTTCGCGGCCGCGTTCGACCAGCGGTGGTGCATGTTCATCGCGAACACCATGAGCGTGTCGTCGCCATCGGGGAAGGACTGCACCCCGACCGCGCGGATGTCGTACCCGGTGTCGGCCAGGGTCTTGCTGGCGTCCTGCGGGTCGGACAGGCCCCACGTGTACACGTCGGCACCGGCCGGCAGGGCGCCGGCGAGGTTGCGCAGCGTCAGCTTCTTGGTGCCGTCGGCGACCTTCTGCTTGCCGCTGAACCACGGGCCGTTCGTCGTCGCGCGCACCGTGCTGTCGGCGCGGGGCACGAGCAGGTAGGGCACGCGCAGCGTGGCGTCGGACGACGTGAGCACGATGTCACCGGAGATCTCGGAGAACGCGAACTGGTCGTCGGCGCCGACCGAGCTGGGCACGTCCTTCGCGGCGGCGGCGACGATCAGCAGCACCTTCGCCGAGCCATGCGCCGGGACGGTGATCGAGCGGTTCGAGAGCAGGATGCGTGCCTTCTTCGACTGCGCCGACGGGGTCGTCGAGACGTCGTAGCGCACCGCGGTCGGCCCGTCGTTGCGCACCGTCACGGTCTTCACGCCACCGAAGCCCAGCGGCGACTCCTGGAAGCCGAAGCTGAGCGCCGACTCGCGCGCCCAACCGCTCTCCGTCCGGAACGCGTCACCCGTCGCCGTCACCGTCGTCGCCACGGCCTGAGCGGCATCGACGAGACCCACCCCGCCGAGCGTCAGGCTCTGCCGGGCGACCTTGTCGGGATCGGCAGTGGACACCACGGATGCCGCGATCTGCGGAGCCGTCCACGACGGGTGCGCTTCGGCGGACAGCGCCGCCACACCCGCCACGTGCGGGGCGGCCATCGAGGTGCCCGACAGGATCGCCGCACCGTTGCCCGAGCCGACCGCGGCCGACGAGATCGAGACGCCGGGGGCGGCCACGTCCGGGCTGATGGCGCTGTCGCCCGAGCGCGGACCCGACGAGCTGAACGACGCGTAGCCGCGGAAGCCGGGGTTGGCGATCTGCGTGGCGACGAGGCTCGCCGTGGCGCCGGCGACGAAGGCGGGACCGCTCGAGGAGCGCACGCCGAGGAACGGAATCGTCAGGTCGAACGGCTCCCCGGTGTCGGCATTGGCCGTCACGACGCCCTCGAACGGCGGCAGGTCGTCGGTGTTGTTCACCATGACCACGGCCGCCGCTCCGGCCTGCTGGCCGTAGATGGCCTTGGCGACACGGGCGCACGACCCGCGGTCGACGACCGCGATCTGCTTTCCGCCCGGGACGACTCCCGCGGCGGTGAATGCCGCCGGCGAGCATCCGAGCGCGTTGTCGCCGGTGAGGCGCACGACCGTCAGATCGCCGATGCCGTCAAGCGAGGCACCGTTGGCGTTGATCGCCTCGACGGGGGTGCCGCCGACCGTGATCGTCGCGCCCGGGAAACCCTCGGCGCTGTCGACGGCCGATACCGAGATCACACCGTCACCGGTGCCCGGCGAGCCGGTCAGGTACGGGTTGTGACCCGCGTTACCGGAGGAGGCGACCACGA
>NZ_BADB01000473.1:0-3212 GCF_000333415.1 Microbacterium sp. B24
GCCGGGCGCTCATCATGTCGGTCGGCGCGCTGTTGCTGCTGCTCGTCGCCGACGACTTCGACTACTGGTGGCAGGTGCTCCCGGGCATGGTCGTGTTCGGGCTCGGACTCGCCCTCACCGTCTCTCCCCTCACCTCGACGATCCTCGGGGCCGCCGACCCGGAGCGATCCGGCATCGCCTCCGCGGTCAACAACGCCGTCGCCCGCGTGGCGGGGCTGCTGCCGATCGCAGCCCTTGCCGCGATCACCGGTGGCGCACTCGATCTGGCCGGCTTCCACCGGGCGGCGGTCACCACGGCCGCGCTTCTCATCGTCGGCGGACTGGTCTCGCTTCTCGGTATCCGCAACCCACGCCGATCCAGCTCGGATGCGTCGGGAGGAGACGCCGAGGGAGTCGCTCACCCGGCGGCGGAGCCTCCGGGCCCGTAGAGCGCCGCGATGCCGGGCGACCCGATGCCGCCCTCGTACGTCGGATGCTGCGGCCACCCGGGCGGCGAATCCTCCCACGCCTCCTGCCGCCCGAACGGCAGCACGTCGATCAGGCCGTGAAGGTGTCCGAGCTGCTCGGTGCCGCGCCCGTCGGTGTGCCACGTGCGGTACACCTTCTCGCCGTCGCGCAGGAACACGTTGACCGCGAACCCCGCGTCCGGCGGCGCCCCCATGTCGGCGCCGAACGGACTGTGCGCCGTCGAATACCAGTCCATGCGGTTGCCCACACGCTCCCGGTAGGCGAGCGCCTCGTCGATCGGACCCTGCGTCACGATGACGAACCGTGCGTCGTAGTCGTCGAGGAACTCCAGCCGCGTGAATTGGGCCGTCCAGCTCGTGCAGCCCGGGCACTGCCACTGCTTCCCGTCCGTCCACATGTGGCTGTAGACGATCAACTGTCGCCTGTCGCCGAAGAGGTCGACGAGGCGCACGGGACCGTCGGGACCCTCGAGCACATAGTCGGGCAGCTCGACCATCGGCAGACGTCGCCGCTGCGCGGCGATCGCGTCGAGCTCTCGGGTCGCCGCCTTCTCGCGCACGCGCAGAGCGGCCAACTCGCGCCGCCAGGTGTCGAGGTCGACCACCGGAGGCAGGGCAGGGGCATCGTCCGTCATGCCGGCATCTTTCGCCCCTCGGACGCCGTCCGCAAGACCCCCCTGCACGCCGCCGTTTCGCACGGCTGCTGCCGGCGGTGGCCGCGGCATCCCCCGGCCTGTCAGACTGGGGCCATGAGCGTGATCGAGAACTCGAAACTGACCGTCGTCGGCGCGGGAGCGGTCGGATCCTCCGTGGCCTACGCGGCCCTCATCCGCGGCTCGGCCCGCCACGTCGCCCTCTACGACATCGCCGCGGAGAAGACCGAGGCCGAGGTTCTCGATCTGGCACACGGCGCCCAGTTCACCGGGTCGAGCGACATCATCGGCGGTGCCGACATCTCGGTCGCGAAGGGCTCGCACGTCGTGGTGATCACGGCGGGCGCCAAGCAGCGACCGGGGCAGACCCGTATCGAGCTGGCCGGCGTCAACGCCAACATCCTGAAGTCGATGATGCCGCAGCTGCTCGACGTCGCTCCCGACGCGACGTTCGTCATCGTCACCAATCCGTGCGATGTGCTGACGGTGCTCGCGCAGGAGACCACCGGCCTGCCCTACGAGCGCATCTTCGCGTCGGGCACCGTGCTCGACACCTCGCGACTGCGCTGGAAGATCGCGCAGCGTGCGGGCGTCTCCATCTCCAGCGTGCACGCCTACATCGTGGGCGAGCACGGCGACACCGAGTTCCCGCTGTGGTCGCACGCGACCATCGGCACCGTCCCGATCCTGGAGTGGCAGCCCCTCGACGGTCAGCCGCCGTTCACGGTCGAGGAGCTCGACCAGATCGCCGTCGACGTGCGCGACGCCGCCTACAAGGTCATCCAGGGCAAGGGTGCGACGAACTACGCGATCGGCCTGTCCAGCGCCCGCATCGTCGAGGCGATCCTCGACGATGAACACGCCGTCATGCCGGTCTCGGCCGTGCTCGACGACTTCCACGGCGTGAGCGGTGTCGCCCTGTCCGTCCCGGCGGTCGTGTCGGCGGCGGGCGCGGTGCCGATCCGCGAGACGTCGTTCTCCGACCACGAGCTCGGTCTGTTCCGTCGCTCGGCCGACGCCCTCCGCGAGGTCGCCGACTCGCTGCGCTGATCTCTCGCCGTCCACGGGGTGGCCGGCGCTACTGTCGGATGCCGCGACTAGCCTGAACGCATGGCATCAAAGCGCACCGCGACCACGAGCGCGTACCGCTGCACCGAGTGCGGCTGGACGAGTGCGAAGTGGGTCGGGCGATGCGGGGAGTGCCAGCAGTGGGGAACGGTGGTCGAGGCCGTATCGTCGACGCAGGTGCATGCGGTGACGCCGCTCGCGCCGACGCGTGCGGCGCGCCCCATCACCTCGATCGACACGCGTGAGACGCCGCGGCGGACCACCGGCGTCGGCGAGTTCGACCGCGTGCTGGGCGGGGGCCTCGTGCCCGGTGCGGCCATCCTGCTGTCCGGCGAGCCCGGCGTCGGGAAGTCGACGTTGCTGCTCGAGGTCGCCGCACAGACCGCCCGCGCCGGTCGGCGCGTGCTGTACGTGAGCGCCGAGGAGTCGCTCGGACAGGTGCGCCTGCGCGCCGAGCGCACCAGCGCCCTCCACGACGAGCTCTACCTCGCGAGCGAAACCGACCTCGCCACGATCCTGGGCCATGTCGACGACACTCGTCCCGAGCTGCTGATCGTCGACTCCGTCCAGACGGTCGGCTCCAGCCTCGTCGACGGAGCGCCGGGGCATCCCAGCCAGGTGCGCGAGGTCGCGTCGACGCTCATCCGCGTGGCGAAGGAGCGTGATCTTCCGGTCATCATCGTCGGCCATGTCACGAAGGACGGGCAGGTCGCGGGGCCGCGCGTGCTGGAGCACCTGGTCGACGTCGTCTGCCACTTCGAGGGCGACCGGCAGACCGCGCTGCGCTTCGTCCGCGCCCTCAAGAACCGGTTCGGTGCCACCGATGAGGTCGGCTGCTTCGAGCAGACGAGTCGCGGCATCGCCGAGGTGCCCGACCCCAGCGCCCTCTTCCTCGGCCACGGATCACGCGAACCGGGCACCTGCGTGACCATCGCGATGGAGGGACGACGTGCACTTTCGGTCGAGGTGCAGGCGCTCACGCTGCCCGGTTCGGGCCCCACCCACGGCGCATCGTCAGCGGCGT
>NZ_BADB01000472.1:0-1784 GCF_000333415.1 Microbacterium sp. B24
CGGACGGCATCGTGGACGACGTTCGCGAAGTCCTGATCCTCCCAGTCGCGACGGGCAAAGCCCACGAGGGCGAAACCGGGAGGCAGAAGTCCCCGGTTGGCGAGGTCGTACACGGCCGGCATCAGCTTCTTGCGCGACAGATCGCCTGTCACACCGAAGATCACCAGCGCGCTGGGACCGGCGATGCGGTTGAGGCGGCGGTCATCGGGATCGCGCAACGGATTGTGGTCGCGCGAGATCTCGGCAGTCATCGAGAAAGACTCCTCCTGGTCGCGCTACTGCGCGGCCTCGAACAGGGAAAGCACCTCGACCTGAGGGTCGGTCAGGGTGAGGGTGACCACGGGTCGTCCGTGCGCGACGAGCACATCCGCGTCGCCGGCCGCCTGAGCGGTGATCAACTGACGGAACGTGAACGGGCGACCGGGTATTTCCAGATCGACCTCTCCGGCTCCGATGATCTGCAAGAACACGCCGCTGGCCGGTCCGCCCTTGTGGAACTGCCCTGTCGAGTGCAGGAAGCGGGGACCCCAGCCGAACGTCGTCGGGCGGCCCGTGTCGGCGGCGATGAGTTCGCGGATGCCGGAAAGCTGAGGCACCGAGGTGCGATCGGCGTAGGCCTGCACGGCGACGTAGCCGTCGGGACCGAGACGAGCCCACAGGGCGTCCAGCACTCCGGCGAGTGTGCCGGACGCGGCCAGCTCGGGATCGGACACGCGCACCTCGACGCCGTTCGCTGTGAAGGCGGGGTCGCTGAGGGCAGGGCGAGAATCGAGCAGCGCGCGAGCGGCGGCCTTGGCGGACTCGACGTCGGGCTGGTCGAACGGATTGATGCCCAGCATGCGTCCCGCGATGGCCGTCGCGTACTCCCAGACGACGAACTGAGCGCCCAACGAACCGCTGACGAGTACTTCGTCGGGGTGCTGCTCGATGAGCCGGAAATGCACCGCGTCGTCCACCAGGCGTACGAGCTGCATGTCCGCCGGAGTCCGGTCGACCTCCGGGGACAGCGGCAGCAGCACCACGGGAAGGATGCCGGTGCCGTGCTTGCCCGTCGACTCCGCCACGAGCTGCTCGATCCAGTCGGGCAGGCCCACGATGTGCGTGCCGTCGCTGATCAGGCCCAGCTTGTCGCGCCGCGGGTCGCCACCGGCGATGGCCGCGGCGAGCGTGAGTGCGGGGTTGCGGGGGTCATCGATGGCGACCTCCAGAAGCGTCGCCTCCGCCTCGTCCAGGAGCTCAGCGATGTCCACGCCCGCGAGCCCCGAGGGCACCAGCCCGAAGGCCGTGAGCGCCGAATAGCGTCCCCCCACGTTCGGGTCGGCGGTGAACACGCGGTAGCCGGCCTCGCGGGCGGACTGCTCGAGCGGGGATCCCGGGTCGGTGACCACGACGATGCGCTCGGACGGATCGATGCCGAGATCCGACCAGGCGGCCGCGAAGGCGCGCTGCGCAGAATCGGTCTCGATGGTCGAGCCCGACTTCGACGCGACGACGAGAACCGTCTGCGCGAGGCTGCCGGACTCGGCATCCCCGTCGATCGCGGCCAGGACCTGCGCCGGGTCGGTCGAGTCGAGGATCACCAGCGGTACACCTGCCGTGCGTGTGATGACCTCCGGCGCGAGGGATGAGCCTCCCATCCCCGCGAGCACGACGCGGGTGAGACCCCGTGCGACGAGATCTGCGCGCAACGCGACCGGGTCGACCGATTCGAACGGCTCGTCGAGCACCAGGAGACGCGGCGCGTGCACCAGTGCGCACGCAAGCGCGACCTTCTTCGTCATGCC
>NZ_BADB01000471.1:0-3270 GCF_000333415.1 Microbacterium sp. B24
ATCACGGCCATCACGCCGACCGCATCGCCGTGTCGTACTGGGATGCGCTGGGCAACGAGACCGTCCGCTACTTCGCCGCGGGTATCGCGGAGGAGGAGATCCCCGACGTCATCGATTCGCCGCACTCGGGTCTGCCGGCGGGACGCGACAAGGACAATCCCCCCGCGCTCGCGAAGACGGAACCCTACAAGACACACCTGGCTTACGTGAAGGAGCGCCGCACCGACGAAGAGGCCGACGCCCTCCTCGACGATGCACTGCAGCAGCTGCGCGAACGCCGCGGCCAAGCCTGAGTTTCACCGGCCTCACGGCCGACGAAGAAGCCCTCGTGCGACGAACGATCGTTTCGTACGAGGGCTTCTGGCGTGATAGCGGCGTCGATCAGAAGTCTTGGTCGATGAGCTCCGCCGGCACGTTCGCCGCGGCGGCCTCGTCGACGAAGAACATCGTCTTCTTGCGGCCCTTTGCGCCTGCGGCCGGCACCGTCTCATAGCTGGCGCCGGCCAGGGCCAGGCCGAGGGCGGCGGCCTTGTCGGTACCAGAGACGACGAGCCAGACGCAGCGCGCCGAGTTGATCACCGGGCGGGTCATCGTGACGCGCACGGGGGGCGGCTTCGGGGCGTCACGAACGGCGACCACCGTACGGTCCGTCAGCTGGATCTCGACCCGATCGGGGAAGAGCGACGCGACGTGTCCATCGGAGCCGACGCCGAGGAAGCAGACGTAGAACTCCGGCCACGCCTGCTCCGGCGTGCCGAAGCGCGACAGATCGTCGGCGTACGCGGCCGCGGCGGCATCCGGATCGGCGGCGACGTCACTGGCCGCGATCGCGTGGATGTTGCTCGCCGGCAGCGGGACCCGGTCCAAGAGCGCGGCGCGGGCGGCGCTGTCGTGGCGATCGACGTCGTCCGGCGTCGTGAACACCTCGTCGCCCCACCAGATGTGCACGAGCGACCAGTCGATGTCGGCACGCCGAGGGCTGTCGCCGGCGGCGCGTAGCACCGCAGTGCCGATCTGGCCGCCCGCCAGAGCGATGTGGGTCGTCTTGCCTGCGGCCGATCGACGGGCGAGACGGGACAGCAGGCGTTCGGCGACCGCCGCCGCCAGCGTCGGCGCGTCAGGGCTGATCACGACGCGCTTCTCGGTCCACATCTGCGCCATCGGAACTCCTAGGACTCGCTCGTGGTCGCCGGGCCGAGAAGCTCCCAGCCCTCCGTGATCACTCGACCATACAGGAGGTCCGGATCGAGCCTGGGCAGTTTCTCCGCGAGGCATTCGCGCAGTGTCCGGCGGGGGAGGACGATGTCGTGCGACGGCTGTCCGGGCTGCGTGAGCGTGCCGTCGATGTCGTTCGTCCGCTCGAGCACGATGTCGCCGCTCGCACGCGTCAGCCGCACCTTCTGGATGCCGTGCTCCCATTCCTCCGGGGGCGAGTAGCGCCAGGTGACCGGCACGTCGAGCTTGAGTCGCAGCCATGCGGCGAGCAGACCGGTCGAGGGCGAGCTGCCGGCTCCGACCACCTCGACGCCCGTCACCGGCTCGTAGGGCGGCTGGTCGAGCACCGCCGCCAACTGCTCCCGCCAGTGCGTCAGGCGTGTCCACGCGAGGTCGGTGTCGCCGGGCTCGTACGACGGCCCGAGACGCGAGAGGCGATCCTTGGCGTAGGGCTTCGTCGACGCGTCGGTGATGCGGCGCTGCGCCATGCGGCCGATGTCGGATGCCGCGGGCTCGGTGGGAGGGAAGTCGGGCCACCACGCGATGACGGGGGCGTCCGGCAGCAGGAGCCCGGTCACGAGGCCCTCCTGATTGGTTGCGACGTCGCCCTGCGCGCGCAGCACCACGACCTCGCTGGCGCCGGCGTCGCCTCCGACGCGGATCTGCGCGTCGAGCTTGGCATCGCCTTCGGGATTCGCGATGAGCACGATGACGCGCATCGGGTGCTCACGAGAGGCGTCGTTGGCAGCCTCGATCGCTTCCTCGTGCAGGCCGTGGGTCGTGACGATCACCAGGGTCAGCACACGACCGAGGGCGACGGCGCCGCCCTCTTCGCGCACGCTCACGAGCGAACGCGCGATCTTCGACACCGTGGTGTCGGGCAGGTCGACGATCATGGACGCCTCCAGACGCGGCCGTCGCGGGCCAGAAGTTCATCGGCCGAGGGAGGACCCCACGAGCCGGGGGAGTATTGTTCGAGCGGTCCGCCCTGGGCGCTCCAGTACTCCTCTACGGGGTCGAGGATCTTCCACGAGAGCTCGACCTCCTCGTGACGGGGAAACAGCGGCGGGTCGCCCAGCAGCACGTCGAGGATGAGGCGTTCGTAAGCTTCGGGGCTCGACTCGGTGAACGCGTGGCCGTAGCCGAAGTCCATCGTGACGTCGCGCACCTCGTTGCCCGCACCGGGCACCTTCGAGCCGAATCGGATCGTCACACCTTCGTCGGGCTGCACGCGGATCACGAGCGCGTTCTGTCCGAGCTCGAGCGTCTGGTTGCGCTGGAACAGCAGCTGCGGTGCGCGCTTGAACACGACGGCGATCTCCGTCACCCGTCGTCCCAAGCGTTTGCCGGTGCGCAGGTAGAAGGGCACGCCCGCCCAGCGTCGCGTCGCGATCTCGAGCTTCACGGCCGCGTACGTCTCGGTCGTCGACTCCGGGTTCATGCCGTCTTCTTCGAGGAAGCCCGTGACCTTCTCGCCGCCCTGCCAGCCGCCGCCGTACTGGCCGCGCGCCGTGGCCGTGGACAGGTCATCGGGCAGGCGAACCGCCGCCAGGACCTTCTCCTTCTCGGCCCGCAGGTCCTTCGCGTCCATCGAGATGGGCTCCTCCATCGCGGTCAGTGCGAGCAGCTGGAGAAGGTGGTTCTGGATCACGTCGCGTGCCGCGCCGATTCCGTCGTAGTAGCCCGCGCGTCCGCCGACACCGATGTCCTCGGCCATCGTGATCTGCACGTGATCGACGTAATTGGCGTTCCACAGCGGCTCGTACAGCTCGTTCGCGAAGCGCAGTGCGAGGATGTTCTGCACCGTCTCCTTGCCGAGGTAGTGGTCGATGCGGAAGATCGAGTCGGCCGGGAAGGCGACCTCGAGTGTGGCGTTGAGTTCGCGAGCCGTCTGCAGGTCGCTGCCGAACGGCTTCTCGATGACCACCCGACGCCACGCATCCGGGTTGTTCGACTTGTCGTCGACCAGTCCAGACGCCTTCAGCTGCTTGGCCACGATCGGGAAATCGCGCGGCGGGATCGACAGGTAGAACGCGTGGTTTCCATCGTTCCCCG
>NZ_BADB01000470.1:0-10180 GCF_000333415.1 Microbacterium sp. B24
CTTCCGATCCTCCCTGCGCGTTCGCGCGGCGCGAGGCCGGCGTCCCGGCGCCCACGTGCGGGCGGACGCCGGAACGCCGACCGTCCTGTCTACTGCTCGAGCGCTGCCGTGCCGGTGCCGCCGCTCTTCAGGGCGGCCAGGCGCGCCTCGACCTCGGTGAGCTCGCCGACATCCTCGAGCTCGTTGAACTGGGCGTCCAGACTGGATGCCGCGAGCTCCGCCTTGCCGGCGGCGAGAGCCTCCTGACGGCGCACCTTGTCTTCGAAGCGACCGAGCTCGCTCGTGGGATCGAGCACGTCGATCGACTTGACCGCGTCGTGCACCTTGTCCCGTCGGCGGACCACTCCCACTCCAGCGCGTCGTCGCCCACCGCGTCCACGGCGGTCAGGGTGGCATCCGTCACGGACGTGATCTCGGGGAACAGCCACCCCACCCAGGCCCCGGGCCGCAGGCGCACGCCGCGGTCGCCGCCCGCAGCGCCGTCGTCGACGAGTCGGCGGGCGTGGCGCACGCCGGGCGCGTGGACGATGCGACCCGACCCGCCCGTCAGATCGGGGTGCCACGGGCGCACGGGGGTCGGCTCGTCGGCGCCCAGGCTCTCGGCGGGGTCGTCGCCGAACTCGAGCTCCAGGTCGACGTCGGCGCCGAGCGCATCCACCTCCAGCACGGCACGGGTGAGCGGCGCACCGTTGACCCGGGCGGCGCGCAGCACATGGGCGTCCGCGTGCGGTCGCTGTGAGCGGATGCGCAGACGCGACCCGTCGCTGCGCGCGACGGTCACGTCGTCGAGCAGCGGCGAGCCGATGACGAGCTCGCCGGAACCCAGCTCGAGCGGATACAGCCCGATCGCCGCCCACAGCCACCACGCGCTCATCTCGCCGTTGTCCTCGTCACCGGGAAAGCCCTGGCCGATGTGGCCGCCCGCGAACAGGCGTCGTGCCAACCGATGTGCTGTCGCGCCGGCGAGCCAGGGCTGATCGGTCCCGGTATACATGTACGGGATGTGATGCGCCGGCTGATTGGAGATGGCGCACATGCCGCTGCGCAGCGCCCGCGCCTCGCGCTGCTCGTGGATGACCTGACGGTAGGCGCCGGCGAACGCGGCATCCGCGGTCTCGGGCTCGGCGAACAGGCGATCGAGGTGGATGCGCAGGCCCTGTCGGCCGTCGTAGAGGGCGGCCAGGCCGGGGCGGTCGTGCACCGCGCTCACCGACATTCCCCAGGCGTTCGTCTCGACGTAGTCGCCGCCCCAGACGCGCGGATCGAAGCGCCCGCCCGCCGTCCGGCCGTCGGCGTCTCGTCCGCGGAAGAAGCCGACGACAGGATCGAACAGCTGCCGGTAGGCGAGGGCGCGGTTTCCCAGCCAGCGCGACAACGCCTCATCGCGCGCGGCCTCGTCGCCCGATGACGCCGCCGACAGTCGGTCTGCCAGCCGCGCCAGCGCGGCGTCGCTGACGGCGTTCTCGATGCTCCAGCTCATGCCCTCGTGGATGGCCCGCGGGATGAAACCCAGGAAGCGTCCCCGCTCGATGCCCTTGCGTCCGCGGCGGGCGTCGGGTGCGCGCTCGGCGGCGTTGCGCCAGCCCGACGACAGGGCGGTGCGCGGGTCGTCGAGCAGTCCCCACCTCTCCCCGTCGGCGAGGATCTGATCGCTGGAGGTGCCCACCATCGCGTCCACGTATCCGGGCGCCGTCAACGCGGCATCCAGCCGTGACGTCGCTGCGGCTCCAGCATCCCGTCCAGCAGCTCCGGGGCCCGCACCGGGTCGACCAGGCTCATCATCGGCCACGCGGTGCGGTAGGTGTCCCAGTACCCGTTGTTGACGGGGAGGCGCCCGGCCGCGATCGGCGCTCCGGTGCGCGTGTCGGTGTGCGCCCCGGCGGGGGTGAACGGATCGGCGTACGCCCACCGCGGACTCTCGGCGGATCCCCCGTTCTCCTCCGCCGCGTTCGGGTAGAGGTGCAGGCGGTACAACGCCGAGGCGAGCTGCGCACGCAGGTCGGTGTCGGCGAGGCCGCGGAAGGGGCGCTCGGATGCCGTGAGCTGCGGGATCTGCACGCTGTCGAGCACCGCGTCCCAGGCGCCGCGGGTACGATCGCGGATCTCGTCGAACGTCATCTCTTCCGGTGCCTCCTGGGCGAGCGCGCGCTGTGCCTGCTCGAGGGAGATGAAGGAGATCGCGATGCGCAGCTCGAGGGCGCCCGGGCCGGCGACGAAGCCCGCGCGTTCGCCTCGCCCGTCGTCATCGAGGCGGCCCGAGCGGGCCGCATGACCCCGCACGACACCCGCGAAGAACGTCCGTGGCCCGTTGCCCCACCACGGGTCGGCCTCGCCCACCCAGCCCCGCACGCTGTCGCCCTGCGCGATGACGGTGCCGTGGGCTCCCGGCTGGTCGATGATGAAGCCGACCTCCGCGTCGGAGTCGTCGCCCTCGACGCGGAAGAGGCCCACGTGGTCGGTCGCCGTCGTCTCGATGCGCAGGCCGCCGTCGAGCATCGCCGACCAGACATGCGGGTGGGCGCGCTCGCTGCCCGGGGCGATCCAACGTCGCCGCGCGGTCGGCGCCGAGACCGGGGTGCCGTCGAACGGCATGACCTGCAGCACGCCGCGGTCGCCGATCCACGGACTCGGCTGGTGGGAGAACTGCACGGCCTCGAGGCGGCGACCCCGCTCGTCGTCGTGAACGAAGGGGCGGTACGGCCAGCGCTGGTCGCGGGCGTCGGTCGCCGGGGTGAGGAAGGTGAACCCGTGGGGCACCGCGACCGCCGGCACCGTGTTGCCGCGCGAGAACCGGTCGCCGGCGTGCGAGCCCCGCCGGGTGTCCACGCGTTCGGCGGGTGAGGGGGTGGATGCCGACAGCTCCTCGACACGAAGCTCGACGAAACCGGTCACCTCGTCGGGGGTGCCGGCGTCGGTCGCGAGCGCGCTCGTTCCCAGGACGATCTCGACCTCCGCGGTCCGCCCTGCGAAGGGGGCGAGGCTCACGGTGTCGGCGTTCCACTGCTCGGGCATGCTCCAGGCCGCCGCGAACTGGCTGTCCGCATCGAGGCGAAAGCCGTAGCGGTCGCGCACGCGCGTGTCGTCGCTGAGCCGCTCTTCGCCGACGCGGGCGTCGACCGTCACGGCCAGCGGTGCCCAGGGCGCGCTGACCGCGGCATCGCCGTCGGCGTAGAACGCCCAGTGCAGCACCGTGTCGGGTGTGCAGCGGAGCGCATCCAGTCCCGGCGCGCCGAGGCGGTGTTCGCCGTCCGCGGGGCGGAACGCGAAGCGGTGCACCTGGCCGCCGAGCACACCGGCATGGGGGCGCGAGGAGGGCGGATCGGCGGGGCCGTCCGCCGGCTGCAGAAAGATCATGCGGGGTCGATCCGCAGCACCGGCCCCGCTTCGCCGCTGACGACGTCATCGACGACCCGGAGCGATCGGGCGAGCTCGTCGACGGCGGGGATCACCGTGCCGAAGCGCTCGCGATCGCCCCCGGTCGCCGTCACGGTGATCAGATGCGTCCCGGTGTCCCAGGTGTAGGTGGCGAACGGCGGCGGCGTCGCGGTGCCGCTCCGGGCCGGCGGCGTCGGCATGACCAGCCGTTCTCCCGTGCCCAGATACGTTCCGCGGAAGTCTTCGGTGTCGTCGTACTCCATCGGCATCATGGCTCGCGCGGTGCGCAACTGCGGGGTGAGCTGCTGGATCTGCGCCATGACGACGACCAGCTCGGGGTCGGACCTCCACACCCAGACCAAGACGCGGCCGGCGGCCTTGCGCATCAGTGCGGGCGCGGCCTGGCTCATGGCCCAGGCGGCGAACGCCCCGCCGGGGCGGGGCTCGGCGCCCAGCATCCCGTTGGCCTGACCCAGCAGCATTCGGATCGCCTTCTTACGCGCGCGGCGGCCCCGCAGCCCGAAGGAGTCGGTGACGGGAACCCAGCGTGTCGGGTCGGCATCGGCGGTGAGTCGGGCCATGACACCACGTTACGCGGGGCGGCTGGTTCCCGGCGGCAACGGGGCCCTCGGGTAGACTCCTCGGGGTGGCTCCGCGATCCGCGGTCTTGCCGCCGCCGCACAGATAGGCCTCGCACCCCGTGACCGACTCCGCGACACCCGACGACCCGCACCCCGCTCATCGGCCGCTCACGATCGTCATTGCCGCCGACACCTTCAGCCCCGACGTCAACGGCGCTGCGCGCTTCGCGGAGCGCCTCGCGGCCGGACTCGCCGCTCGTGGGCACGACGTGCACGTCATGACGCCGAGCGTGAAGCACTCTGTGCACGGCACCTTCCACGAGATCATCGAGGGCCAGCGGATCACCGTGCACCGTCCACCCGGGTGGCGCTGGCCTCCGCACGACTGGCTGCGCTTCGTGCTGCCGTGGATGGCCAAGCACTACTCGCGCAGACTTCTCGACGAGGTGGCCGCCGACGTGGTCCACAGCCAGTCGCACATCGTGCTCGGACGCGCCCTCACGCGCATCGCGCGACAGCGCGGCATCCCCGTCGTCGCGACGAACCACGTGATGGCGGAGAACATCCTCGACTTCACGACCCTTCCCCCTCTGCTGGACAAGGTCGTCGTCAAGCTCGCGTGGGACGACGCCAAGCGCACCTTCGACATGTCCCGCGCGGTGACCACACCCACCCGCAAGGCCGCCGAGTTCCTCGAGAACACGATCGACATCGAGGGCGTCATCCCGATCAGCTGCGGCATCGACAAACGCAACTACACGCCCAACCTCGAGCCGCGCACGCACAACCGGGTGCTGTTCGTGGGGCGGTTGACGACCGAGAAGCACGTCGAGGTGACCCTCGCCGCGGTCGCCAAGCTCGCGCCGGAGATTCCCGAGATCGCCTTCGACATCGTCGGCGGCGGTGATCAGCGGCGCGCGCTCGAGCAGGCCGCGCAGCGCCTCGGCATCCAGGATCGGGTCACGTTCTACGGGCGCGTCGAGGAAGACGAGCTGCGCGCTGCGTACACGCGCGCCGACGTCTTCGCGATCGCCTCGATCGCCGAGCTGCAGTCCATCGCCACCATGGAGGCGATGGCCTCGGGGCTGCCGGTCGTCGGTGCGAACGCCGTGGCTCTGCCGCACCTCGTCCACGACGGCGAGAACGGCTACCTGTTCGAGCCGGGCGATGTCGACGATCTCGCCGACAAGCTGCGTCGCGTGCTGACGGCGACGCCCGAGGAGTACCGCCGCATGCAGCAGGCGTCGCTCGACGGCGTCGAGATCCACGACATCGAGAAGACTCTCGACACGTTCGAGAAGCTCTACCGCGGCGAGCCCCTCGACGGCTGACATGCGCCTGCTGTTCGACGCGCGGTACATCCGCACCGACTTCCACGACGGCATCAGCCGGTACTCGGCCGAGCTTGCGGCGGCCGTCGCCGCGGCGGCGCCCGCTCGGGAGGTCGACGTCGCCTTCCTGATCCACGACGAGGCGCAGCGGGCGTTTCTGCCCAGCGGTGCCCGCGTAGTGCGCATCCACGCCCCCACCTCGGTGCGCGAGCCGTTCACGGCGCTCCTGCTGAACCGGTATCGTCCGGACGCCCTGTTCTCACCGATGCAGACGATCGGGGTGCTCGGCCGTCGCTTCGGTGTGATCCTCACCCTCCACGACACGATCTACTACCGGCATCGCACGCCGCCGCGGAATCTTCCCTGGTACGTCCGCGTCGGCTGGCGGATGTTCCATCTCTCATACGTTCCGCAGCGCCTCACGCTCAACGCCGCCGATCTGGTCGCGACCGTCAGCGAGACGAGCGCGGCCGAGTTCGCCCGCGTGCGCCTGACGAAGCGGCCTGTCATCGTCGTCCCGAACGCGCCGCAGCGCCTCGGCGACCTGCTGCCGGCGGGCGTTCGGGTCGAGCCCGGTGCCGAGAACCTCGTCTACATGGGCTCGTTCATGGGGTACAAGAACGTCGAGACCCTCATCCGTGCCATGGCGGAGCTTCCCGGACGTACGCTCCATCTGCTGTCGCGCATCTCGCCCGACCGTCGCGCCGAGCTCGAGCGTCTCGTCGATGGCCGCGGGGGTGCGGTGCGCTTCCACAACGGTGTGACGGATGCCGAGTACGCCGGGCTTCTGGCCGAGCGGGCCGTGCTGGTCTCGGCATCCCTCGACGAGGGCTACGGGCTTCCGGTCGCCGAGGCTCTCGCGCTGGGCGTTCCCGCTGTCGTCACCGACATGCCGATCTTCCGAGAGGTCGCCGGCGACGGTGCGCTGTACGCGCCGGGCACGGATGCCGCGGCTTTCGCCGCCGCGGTGCGTGAGCTCGACGATCCCGAGCGCCGTGACGCGCTCATCGCCGCCGGATCGGCGCACATCGCGCGCTTCTCGTGGCAGCGATCGGCCGACGTGCTGCTGGATGCGCTCGACCGGCTGCCGCGACGGCGCTGACACCCCGGGTGGCGGCGTTTCGACTCGTCGAGAGAGCGCAAAGCGCCGATTCGAAACGGCGTCAGGAACTGCATCTTGACAGCCGCAGGCTTGGGGGTGTTGCATCGATCCAGTAAACACGTGCAAGCCTGGCGGCCGGTACGCACTCCGACAGCGAAGTCGTAAGGAGTCCACCGCATGATCCGTGAAGACACCGCCGTTCCGACGAAACGCCGAAAGGCGCTCGGCCTCGGGGCGATCGCCACCTTCGTGGCCGCTCTGCTCATCACCCCCGCGCTCAGTGCACCCGCCGCCGCCACCACCGCGGTCCCGTCGCCCGGCCCGCTGGCGGAAGGCGACGTCATCTACCAGGTCCTCGTCGACCGCTTCTCGGACGGCGACTCGACGAACAACAACCAGGGCGCCGGCGAGTACAACCCGTCGGATCTCGGCTTCTACCACGGCGGAGACTGGAAGGGCCTCACCCAGAAGCTGGACTACATCGCCGGGCTCGGCGTGACGGCCATCTGGATCTCGCCGGTGTCGGAGCAACAGCCGTTGTCGCGCGACGGGCTGGAGGCCAGCTACCACGGCTACTTCACCAAGAACTTCGCCACGCCCAACCAGCACTTCGGCAGTACCGCCGAACTTCAGACCCTGATCGACACGGCGCACGCCAAAGGCCTGAAGATGATCCTCGACGTCGTCCCGAACCACACCGCGGACTACCTCGCGGGTACGGCGACGACCTACTCCCCGAGCACCTACAAGCCCGCGTCGCCGCTGGACAACCCGGCCTACTTCCATCACAACGGCGACTGCCTGTTCAACGGCACAGAGACCCAGACGCAGATCGAGAACTGCGACCTGGGTGGACTCGACGATCTCGACCAGTCGAACCCCACCGTGTCGAACTACCTGATCAACACGTACAAGGATTGGGTCGACATGGGCTTCGACGGCATCCGTGTCGATGCCGCGCGCTCCATCCCCCAGTCGTGGCTGGCAAGTTTTCAGACGGCAATGGGCGTTCCCACGTTCGGTGAGGTCTTCGTCGGCGATGTCGACTACGTCGCGCCTTATCAGAACTACGAGTGGGGCGTCCTCGACTTCCCCTACTTCTTCGCCGCCCGCAGCGCCTTCGCCGCTGACACGAGCATGACGGGACTGAGCACCCTGTTCGCGCAGGACTACAAGTACCAGAATCCGAACCGGCTCGAGACCTTCCTCGACAATCACGACCGGGCGCGCTTTCTGACCTGGGCGGACGACAACTATCAGCGCCTGCGCTCCTCGCTCACGTTCCTGCTGACGTCTCGCGGCGTGCCGGTGATCTACTACGGCACCGAGCAGGCCGATAACGGCAACGGGAATGCGAGTGAGGTGCCGATCGCCAACAAGGACAACCGCAAGGACATGTCCAGCTTCAGCCAGACCTCTCCGATCTACACGCACATCCAGCGTCTGACCGCGATCAAGAAGGCGTACCCGGCCCTGCAGGTCGGCACCCAGCGCGAGATGTGGGCGGACACCAACGTCTACGGGTTCTCGCGCCGGGTCGATTCCACGGGCGCGGAGGCCATCACGATCTCGTCCAACTCATGGAACACGCAGACCCGCACGATCCCGCTGCGCGCCGAGAGCTCGCTGCCCGTCGGCACGGTGCTCACGAACCTCATGAACACCTCCGACACGGTCACGGTGACCGCCGGTGGCACCACGGGCAAGCAGATCACCGTAAGCCTCGGTGAGCATGAGTCGAAGGTGTACGCACCGGGGACGCCCGTATCGGCCTACGCGCCCGCCGCGCGCAACACGACGAAGATCCGCGTGCACTACAACACCGGGCTCGGCCACTCGATCGCGATCCGCGGGGATGCCTATCCCTTCACCTGGACCGCGGGTCGCGGCGCCAGGAACGTCGCCAGTGACGTGTGGGAGTTCGAACTCGAGCGCATCCCCGCAGGACAGACGTTCCAGTTCAAACCGCTGATCGACGACGCGACCTGGTCCAGCGGAGGCAACTTCACCGGCACCGGCGGAAGCACGATCGACATCTATCCCACCTTCTGAGCGGAAGGACACAGCCGCCCGGGCGGTGCGGCCGCCATATGCGCCGCCCGGGCACCACCTCAGGAATCTCCATGACTCTTCTCGAACCACGCGTCGTCACCGACACCGTCACCGTCACCGACACCGACACTCCCGCTCCTGCCTGGTGGCAGGGGGCCGTCGTCTACCAGGTGTACCTGCGGTCGTTCCGCGACAGCGACGGAGACGGCATCGGTGACCTCCGCGGACTCATCGCCGGTCTCACCGACATCGCCGCCCTCGGCTGCGACGCCATCTGGCTCAACCCCTGCTATGTCTCGCCCCAGGCTGATCACGGCTATGACATCGCGGACTACCGTGCGATCGATCCCACCTACGGCACGCTCGAGGATTTCGACGCGCTGGTGGCGCACGCCCATCGCCTCGGCATCCGCGTCCTCATGGACATGGTCGCCAACCACTGCTCCGTCCGGCATGCCTGGTTCCAAGCGGCCCTGCGGGCGGGGCCGGGCAGCCGAGAGCGTCGACGCTTCCACTTCGCCGCCGGCGCAGGGCCCGACGGCGAGCTTCCGCCCAACAACTGGCTGAGCGTGTTCGGCGGATCTGCGTGGACGCGCATCGTCGAAGCCGACGGGCAACCGGGCCAGTGGTACCTGCACTCGTTCGACTCCGCGCAACCCGACCTCAACTGGCGTAACCCCGACGTTGCCGAGGACTTCCGCGACGTCATGCGGTTCTGGTTCGATCGCGGGGTCGACGGCTTCCGGATCGATGTCGCGCACGGCCACGTCAAAGCGCTGGGGCTGCCCGATTGGCCCGGAGCCGACGACGGCACCGGCGGTCACAATGCAGCGATGTGGGACCAGCCGGAAGTGCACGAGATCTACCGGGACTGGCGGGCGGTGGGCGACGCCTACCCCGACCCGAAGTACTTCGTCGGTGAGGTCTGGGTGCCGTCGGCGAGCCGACTCTCGGCCTACCTCAGACCGGACGAGCTGCATCAGGCGTTCAGCTTCGATCTCCTCGTCCAGCCGTGGGACGCGGACCGCCTCCGGGAGGCGATCTCGACGGGGCTCGCCGCGTCCGAGGGTCCGCCTGCCTGGACGCTGTCCAACCATGACGTGCACCGCACCGTCACCCGATATGGGCAGACCCAGCTGCTGGACGCGGTCGATCCGTCAGACATGATCTCGGCGGCGCGCCGCACCGGATCGGTCGACATCGCTCTGGGGTCTCGCCGCGCTGCCGCGGCGGTCGCGATGCTGCTGGCGCTGCCCGGCACCGTGTACCTCTATCAGGGCGAGGAGTTGGGGCTTCCGGAGGTCTTCGATCTGCCGCAGGCATCGAGACAGGACCCGATCTGGCTCCGCTCTGCGGGCGCGGATCTTGGCCGAGACGGATGTCGCGTCCCGCTGCCCTGGACGACGGATCCCGGCGACTTCGGCTTCGGAAGCGGGGCGAGCGCCACCTGGCTTCCGCAGCCGGCGTGGTTCGGAGCCTACGCGCGAGCGGCGCAGGACGTGGACCCCGATTCGATGCTCTCGCTCTACCGCACGCTTCTCCGGCGGCGCCGCGAGCGGTTTGCGCCGACCGACCCGCTCCTCTGGCTCGAGACCGGCGTGAGCAACGTGCTCGCGTTCCAACGCGGTTGCACGCTGTGCGTCGTCAACACGGGGCCGGACGCTTTCGTCATCCCCGAGATCTGGCCCACCGGCGAGCTCATCCTCGCCACGGCTCCGGCCGCACCAGACAACGTGCCT
>NZ_BADB01000469.1:0-4600 GCF_000333415.1 Microbacterium sp. B24
CCGAAGCGGGCATCAAGGTCGGCGACATCGACCACGTCGTGCTCGTCGGTGGGTCGACCCGTATGCCGCAGGTCACCGAGCTGGTCAAGCAGCTCACCGGCGGCAAGGAGCCCAACAAGGGCGTCAACCCGGACGAGGTCGTCGCCGTCGGCGCCGCCCTGCAGGCCGGTGTCCTCAAGGGTGAGCGCAAGGACGTGCTGCTCATCGACGTCACCCCCCTGAGCCTCGGCATCGAGACCAAGGGCGGCATCATGACCAAGCTCATCGAGCGCAACACGGCCATCCCCACCAAGCGCAGCGAGACCTTCACGACCGCCGACGACAACCAGCCGTCGGTCGCCATCCAGGTCTTCCAGGGCGAGCGCGACTTCACGCGCGACAACAAGCCGCTCGGCACCTTCGAGCTGACCGGCATCGCGCCCGCGCCCCGCGGCATCCCGCAGATCGAGGTCACCTTCGACATCGACGCCAACGGCATCGTGCACGTGTCCGCGAAGGACAAGGGCACGGGCAAGGAGCAGTCGATGACGATCACCGGCGGCTCGTCGCTGCCGAAGGACGACATCGAGCGCATGGTGCGCGAAGCCGAGGAGCACGCCGCCGAGGACAAGAAGCGCCGCGAGGCCGCCGAGGTCCGCAACCAGGCCGAGACCCTCTCGTACTCGATCGAGAAGCTCATCAAGGACAACGAGGACAAGCTCCCCGACGAGGTGAAGACCTCCGTCCAGGCCGACGTCGATGCGCTGAAGACCGCGCTCGCGGGCGATGACGAGGATGCCGTGAAGACGGCGTTCGACAAGCTCAACGCGTCGCAGCAGCAGCTCGGCGAGGCCATCTACGCCTCGGCGCAGGCCGCTGGCGAGCCGGCCGACCCGACGGTCGCCGACCCGGGCAACGGCAGCGTGCCGAACCCCGAGGAAGACGTCATCGACGCCGAGGTCGTCGAGGACGAGGACGACAAGAAGCCGGGAACCGGAAAGTAAGAGAATCGAACCATGACGAACAAGGACTTCGAAGAGCCCATCGACGAAGTCCCCGGTGACGAGGGGTCGGAGGCGCACGCCTCCGGCCCCGACTCGCAGGGGGACCAGCGTGAGGGCGACGACCTGACCGTCGACGACATCCTCGATGCGCCGCAGACCGACGAGGCCGCCGTCGCAGAGGCCTCCGCCGAGGACCGCGACCTGATCCTGGACCTCAAGCGGGTCCAGGCCGAGTACGCCAACTACCGCCGTCGCACCGAGGACCAGCGCGAGGTGGAGATCGCCCGCGCCAAGGGATCGGTCGCCAAGGGGCTGCTGCCGGTGCTCGACGACCTCGACCGTGCCGAGAAGCACGGCGATCTGGTCGAAGGCTCGCCGCTGGCGGCGATCGCGGAGAAGCTGCGCGCAGTGGTCGCACGCCTTGGTGTGGAGACCTATGGCGTCGCGGGCGAGGTGTTCGACCCGCAGCAGCACGAGGCCATCTTCCACGCCCCGAACCCCGGAGGGGTCGAGGACGGCACGATCCTCGACGTCGTCGAGGTCGGCTATCGCCTGGGCACGATCGAACTGCGGCCGGCCAAGGTCGTCGTCGCCGGTTCCGCTGACTGACGGGAGGAGGTGTCCATGGCCAGTCAGGATTGGTTCGACAAGGACTTCTACAAGGTCTTGGGCGTCTCCAAGGACGTGTCCGAGGCCGATCTGAAGAAGGCGTACCGCAAGCTCGCCCGGACGTATCACCCCGACTCGACGCAGGGCGATCCTGCCAAAGAGGCGAAGTTCAAGGAGATGAGCGAGGCGTACGCCGTGCTCTCCGACAAGAGCCAGCGCGAGGAGTACGACCAGATCCGTGCGATGGGCGCCGGTGGTGCGCGCTTCCAGGCGCCCGGCGCCGGTTCCGGCGGGTTCGAGGACGTCTTCAGTCGCTTCGGACAGTCGCGCGGATCGGCGCAGTCGGCTGACTTCGATGACCTGTTCTCGATGTTCGGCCAAGGCGGCGGCTTCGGCTCCGGACGGTTCGGGCAGTCCACCGGTGGATTCCGAGGCTACGGCGGCCCGCAGCGCGGCGCGGACGTGACCGCACGGACCACCCTCGACTTCCAGACCGCGGTCAAGGGCGAGACGATCACCCTCGCGGGCGAGGACGGCAAGCCGTTCAAGGTGAAGATCCCCGCCGGCGTCGCCGACGGACAGAAGATCCGTCTGCGCGGGCGGGGGCGCCCGTCGCCGGACGGCGGCGAGTCCGGCGACATCGTCGTGAGCGTCTCGGTGCGCCCGCACCCGGTGTTCGTCCGCGACGGGCTGAACCTGCGCGTGACGGTTCCGGTCACCTTCACGGAAGCCGCACTCGGCGCCACGATCGAGGTGCCGACTCTGGGGGGAGATCCGGTCAAGCTGCGTGTGGCGCCGGGTACGCCCTCGGGGCGCGTGCTGCGCGTCAAGGGTCGCGGTGTGCACACGGCGAAGGGCGCCGGCGACCTTCTCGCCGAGGTGCAGGTGGCTGTGCCGTCGCATCTGGACGACCAGGCGAAGGAAGCACTGCAGCGCTTCCACGAGCTGGAGCCGAAGGAGAACCCGCGCGCCGACCTCATGGCCAAGGCCCGGGAGTGAGCATGGTCGACGAGCACCCCGATGAGGAAGCGCCGATCTTCGCGATCGCCGTCGCGGCGGAGCTTGCCGGCATGCACCCGCAGACCCTCCGTCAGTACGATCGGCTGGGCCTCGTCGTTCCCGGGCGCACGCAGGGCGGGTCGCGGCGGTATTCGCTGCGGCACGTGAAGCAGTTGCGCGAGGTGGCCTCCCTCTCGGCCGAGGGCATGAGTCTGCCGGCGATCTCGCGCCTGATCGAGCTCGAGAACGAGGCGCGCGGACTGCGCCGTCGCGTCGCCGAACTCGAGCAGCGTCTGCAGGAGGAACTGGCCCGTCGCTCCCGCGTCTTCGCGGCGGGGGCGACGGGATCGGTCGTGACCCTCCGCCACGGAACGCGCGTGCGTCGGGCGACCGAGGTGGTGCTGTGGCGTCCGCTTCCGTCGGCGGATGCCGAGTCCGACGACTAGCCGCTACGAGGCGGTGCCGGCGGCGACGGCATCCACGAACGCGCCGTAGTCCGCCCGCGAGAGGGCGGCGTAGCCGTAGGCCCACTCCACGATGGCCTCGGCGCACGCGCGCCCCTCACCGAGGTACCCGATGACCTTCGCGGCGTTCGGGGACTGGCCGTGGGCCCGGGCCAACACCGTCGCGCACGCCTGCGCGTAGAGACGGAACGGGCCGTCCTCGAGCGTTTCGGCGTCGATGCCGCCCTTCATGTCGCGGAACTGGCGCACGTAGTAGTCGGCGCGCTCACCGCGGAAGTGTCCGAGGAACGGGTCGGACGACCCCTGCAGAATGCGCTGTAGCGCCACGACACGCCCGCCCTGACCGTGGCGGTCGACGAACGCCGTGAGCTCCTCCGGCTGTGCGCAGCCGCCGTACTGCTCGAGCACGCTGCGCCCCGCCTCTTTCACCTGCATCAGCAGTGCGGCGCCGTCTCCGTCGACGAAGACGGCGATGTAGCAGCGGGTGCCCACGCTGCCCACCCCGACGACCCGACGCGCCACGTCGGAGAAGGTGTAGTGGGAGAGCACGAGCTGCACATCCGCGCGCGTCGTCGCGATGTACTGGGCCAGGGACGCATCGACCGCGGCCGCCACGTCGGGCGTGACGCGCGTCAGCGTCGGAGGCTGCTCGACGAAGCGCAGTCGCCCATCGGCATCGGCCTCCGTGATCTTGCGCACGGCCTTGTCGCCGGTGCGCTTCTCGGCATCCGCGATCGCGGCGCGCAGCACCTTGCGCGACGCCTTGTCGCTCGTGACGAGCGCGCCCGCGGCGTCGAAGTGCTGGTAGAACCGGGCGAGCGGAGTGACTTCCTCGCCGACGGCCAGGGCGCGAGCGTAACGGCGGACGGCGGCGCGCGCGGCATCCGCGGTCACCGCATCGTCGCGCCCGGTCGCTTGACCTGCCACGACGATGCTCGTCACGAGACGCTTGAGATCCCACTCCCAGCTCGCCCACGCCGACTCGTCGAAGTCGTTGAGATCGAACACGAGCGTGCGCTGCGGAGACGCGTAGAAACCGAAGTTGGCGACGTGCGCGTCGCCGCAGGAGGCGACGAGGATGTCGCTGCGCGGTCCGGCGGCGAGGTCGTCCGCCATCAGCGCCGCCGTGCCCCGGTAGAACGCGAAGGGGCTGGCGGACATCCGCTCATCGCGGAGGGGCAGGAGCTCGGCGACCCGCGTGGCGGCCTGCGCGGCCAGGATGCCGAGGGGATCACGCGGACGTGTCGGCAGCTCCGCCAGGATCCGGCGGGGCAGCTCCCTCCGCAGCGCGCGGCCCTGGTCGAAGGCGACCTGGCGAGAGTCGGGCGCGGTCCAGGCGGCGGTGGTCATGCGCTCATGATGGCACCGAATCGGGGCCGCCCGCGGCGTCTGCGTCCGCGCGGTCCGGGGTGGAGGCAGACGCCGACGCCATGCCGCGTCCGATCGCTGCCGCCCGGTCGTCCTCGAGCCGCTGCCCCACGCGCTGCATCTGGTCGGTGAGGGCGGAGATGACCGTGGCGCTGGTGACGCCCAACACGACGAGCC
>NZ_BADB01000468.1:0-1280 GCF_000333415.1 Microbacterium sp. B24
CGACGCTCCTTGAAGAGTGACGAACTCGCCCTTTTTCTGCGTCACGACCGGCGCCACGATCTGATAGCGCGTGCGCTCGGGCAGCTCCATGAGCTGATCGGCGATCTGCTGCACGGTCTGCCGCTGAATCTGGGCGCCGCACTCGGGACAGTGCGGAACACCGATGCGCGCCCACAGCAGACGCATGTAGTCGTGGATCTCGGTGATGGTGCCGACCGTCGAACGCGGGTTGCGGTTCGTCGACTTCTGATCGATCGAGACGGCGGGACTCAATCCCTCGATGAAGTCGACGTCCGGGCGGTCGACCTGACCGAGGAACTGCCGCGCGTACGCGCTCAGCGACTCCACGTAACGACGCTGACCTTCGGCGAAGATCGTGTCGAAAGCGAGGCTGGACTTGCCCGAACCGGAGAGGCCGGTGAAGACGACGAGGGAGTCGCGCGGGATGTCGAGATCCACGTTCTTGAGGTTGTGGACGCGGGCTCCGCGCACGCTGAGTTTCGACGAGGCAACAGGGACGATGGGCACCGGACAAGTCTAGGTGTGGCCTCCGACACCGGATCCGAGGTGCGCTCTCGGCGTACCCTCCTCAGTCCGGCCGACGGCCGGCGAAGGGGGCGAGACCGTCGCGCAGTGCCGCAAGTTGGTCGGCATCCATCCCGACTCTCGCCATGATCTGCGCCGGCACGTCGAGAGCCCGTGCCCGCAGAGACGTGCCGTCGGCGGTGAGCGCGATATCCAGCACCCGCTCGTCGTCAGTGCGGCGCGTGCGACTGACCCGCCCCTGCACCTCGAGGCGCTTGACGAGCGGCGACAGGGTGGCCGGTTCCATCGCAAGCTCCTCCGCGAGCTCACCCAGCGAGCGCGGCGAGTGCTCCCAGAGGGCGAGCATCACGAGGTACTGCGGGTGCGTCAGGCCGAGGGGATCGAGGACAGGACGATAGATGGAGACGACGTTGCGCGCGGCCGTCACGAGAGCGAAGCACAGCTGGTTCTCGAGCTTCAGCAGATCGTCGCGCGCATCCATGCCTCTACTGTACTCATTCCGTTAGTACACTAATGTTCATGACACGAAACGATGCCGAGCGGCCGCCGCTTCGTCAACGGGTGCGCGACGCCGGCGGGTGGTACACGTACCTCAACACGCGGCTCATCCGCCTGGCCGGTCCCGCGTCGGTCGGTCCGTACGAAAGCGAGCCCGAGCCGGCGCGCGCCGAACGGGCCTGCCCGCTCTGCGGCCACGCGATGTCCCAGCACACGTCGACCGCAGCGCCCGAGCC
>NZ_BADB01000467.1:0-1458 GCF_000333415.1 Microbacterium sp. B24
CGATGTGTGCTCGCAGACCTCGACGGGTCGTCTACGCCGGTCCGGGCGCTCTCCCGTATGCCGTCGACAGTCTGAATGCCGCCGCCGCCTCGCGACGTCTGGGGTACATCACCACCAACGCGTCGCGCCGCGATGCCGTCGTGGCGGAGCACCTCCGCGATCTCGGACTGACATCGACACGTGCCGAAGACGTGGTGACCAGTCCGCAGGCTGCGATGCGGTTGCTACGTGGGCGGGTAGCTCCGGGTTCGACGATCCTCGTCGTCGGGGGAGACGGACTCGTGTTCGAGATCGAGAAGGCGGGCTATGTCGTGACCCGCAGCGCCGACGACGCGCCCGCTGCCGTCGTCCAGGGGTTCGCACCCCAGGTGGGGTGGGAGCAGCTCGCCGAGGCTGCATACGCCCTGGCCACACCGGAGGAATCCGGTGGCATCCCATGGATCGCGACGAACACGGATTGGACGATCCCCCAGGCACGCGGGATCGCGCCGGGCAACGGCACGCTCGTTTCCGCCGTGCACACGGCCGTCGGCCGGCTTGCCGTCGTCGCCGGCAAGCCCGAGCGTCCGATCTTCGATGAGGCGGTCGACCGCTTCGGTGCGCACAAGGCGCTCTTCATCGGCGACCGGCTCGACACCGACATCGCCGGCGCTCAGGCAGCCGGCCTCGCCTCGGTGCTGGTACTGACCGGGATCGACCGTCCGAAACACGTGCTCGCCGCTCCGCCGACGTCGCGGCCCACGTTCATCCTCGGAGACCTGCGTGAGCTGCACGAGGAGTATCCCGAGACCGTCGTGCGGGGAGATGTCACCTCGGTGCGAGATGCGGCCGTGCGCGTCGACAATGCCGACATCCACATCGTGTCGGAGGGATCGCGCCCGATCGATCTCGTTCGTGCCGGCGCCGCAGCAATCTGGTCCACCGGACGCGCCATCTACGGTTTCCGCGTGCCCGAGCGTCTCTACGCCGATCCCTTCCACCGCCCGTGAGGTCGCATCGGCACTGACCGTCCTGAGGTTGTCAACCCCTCCGCACCACGAGGGTCTGCAACGTAGCCTCATCGTACGTTTCGTTCGAGGAGGATGCATGTCCGGAGTGAAGTTCTGGCTCACCGCGGCGATCGCCGGTGGCGTCGGCTATGTGCTGGGCGCCCGCGCGGGTCGTGCACGGTACCGCGAGATCAGTGCAGCGGCGAAGCACTTGTGGGATGACCCGTCGTTGAAGAAGGCCCGCGCGCGTTCCCGGAAGCTCGTGGACAAGGCGGCCAAGCGAGCAGCGAAGAAGCTGGGCGTCTGAGGCGCGTTCGGCGGTCACTGCCACCCGAAGGTGTTGAACCACTCTGCGCGCGCTGCGGACTCGGTGACGTCGTCGGCGCCGCGGAATCGGTCGTGGACAGCGATGCGGCCATCGACGAGAGGCACGAAAGCATGACTCTAGAGGATCCCCGGGACCGAGCTC
>NZ_BADB01000466.1:0-1085 GCF_000333415.1 Microbacterium sp. B24
CTTGACGCTCGGTCGATCTCGGTTGCGAGACGCTCGTACTGCTGGTTGGCCGGGTTCTGCGCGAAGCCCTTGTTCCAGCTGTGCACCTCGCGAAGGTCGGCGAATCCGCCCTGCGTGAACGCGCGGATGAGGTTGATGGTCGATGCCGCCGTGTGGTACCCCTTCAGCAGGCGCTGCGGGTCTGCGGTGCGGGAGGCTTCGGTGAAGTCGTAGCCGTTCACGATGTCGCCCCGGTACGCGGGCAGGGTGACGTCGCCACGGGTCTCCGTGTCGCTCGAGCGGGGCTTGGCGAACTGGCCGGCCATCCGCCCCATCTTCACGACGGGCATCGAGGCACCGTAGGTCAGAACGACGGCCATCTGCAGCACCGTCTTGATGCGGTTGCGGATCTGCTCCGCGGTCGCGCCGGCGAAGGTCTCGGCGCAGTCACCGCCCTGCAGAAGGAACGCCTGGCCGGATGCCGCGCGCGCGAGGCGGTCGCGGAGGTTGTCGACCTCGCCGGCGAAGACCAGCGGCGGCAGTGTGGCCAGCTCCGCCGACACCGCGGCGACGGCATCCAGGTCGGTCCAAGAGGGCTGCTGCTTGATCGGGAGCGTGCGCCAGTGATCGAGATCGGCGTGCAGGGTGGGCATCCGCTCAGTCTAGTGGCGACCCGGACGGCGCGGATGCCGCATGACGACGGCTCACGCGCGCGCTGCGCGCTCCTTCACCGTGGACGCGTAGACGTCGTCGTACTGCTGCTCCCCCAGCCGCTGCAGCGCCACCATGATCTCATCGGTGACGGAGCGCAGGACGTACCGATCGGATTCCATGCCCTGGAATCGTGAGAAGTCGAGCGGTTCTCCGATCACCATGCCCACCCGGCCGACGCGCGGGATGGTGCGGCCGATCGGCATGACGGCGTCGGTGTCGACCATGACGACGGGGATGACCGGCACCCGTGCTTCCAGCGCCATGCGCGCGAGCCCGGTGCGTCCGCGGTAGAGCTTGCCGTCCGGGCTGCGGGTGCCCTCCGGGTAGATGCCCAGCAGGTCGCCCCGACCGAGCACCTGGACTCTAGAGGATCCCCGGGTCCGAGCTCGAAT
>NZ_BADB01000465.1:0-1207 GCF_000333415.1 Microbacterium sp. B24
GCGACGNTCTCGCGTGCAGTCCTACGCCGCGATCCCGATGACCTGACCTCCGCGCGATCCCTCCGTGGATGCCGCGGCATCACATTCCGCGGGCGAGGAGGGTGCGGGCGTGACGCAGCACCGGTTCGTCGATCATCCGACCACGGAACGCGAAGACGCCACGCTCGCCGACGGCGGCATCCAGCACGTCGCGGGCCCAGGTGAGCGTATCGGGGTCGGGCCGGTAGGCGGCCCGGATCGTCGCGACCTGCGCCGGATGAATGCACGCGGTGGCCCGAAAGCCGCTCGCGGCGGCATCCCGCGCCTCCTTCGCCAGCCCCTTCTCGTCGGCGATGTCGAGGTGCACCGCGTCGATCGCCGCGATACCCGCCGCTCCCGCCGCGAGCAGAAGACGCGAACGGGCGGCACGTGCGACATCGCGGTAGCGCCCCTTCGGCGTGCGACTCGATGTCCCTCCGAGCGAAGCGACGAGGTCCTCCGCGCCCCACATGAGGGCGACGACGTTGTCCTGAGCGGCGATCTTCTCGGCCGCGACGATGCCGCGAGCGGTCTCGCACAGCGCGATCACGTCGAACCGCGGGTCGATGCGGGAGATCGCTTTCGCCGATTCCGCCTTGGCGACCATCACGCGGCGGTAATCGGTCTGCGAGAGCGACGCAAGGTCGGAGACGATCTCGGCGGACCCGAGGGCATTCACTCGGACGATGACGCGCTCGGGGTCGAGCTGTGAGTCGATCAGCGCGACCCTCGCCGCCACCTTGTCGGCGGGTGCGACAGCGTCTTCGAGGTCGAGGACGACGCCATCGGCGCGATCGAGGGCCTTCTCGTAGCGTTCCGGACGATCAGCCGGGCAGAACAGCAGGGCGGGTCCGAGCGTGAAATCGGCGGTCATGCGTTCACGCTACCGGGCCGGTCGCGCGCCCGATCCGAGGCTGGTCAGTCCGAGGGCGCGAGCGATCAGGAGGAGCTGCACCTCGGTGGTCCCCTCGCCGATCTCGAGAATCTTCGCGTCTCGATAGTGACGCGCGACAGGGTACTCGTTCATGAATCCGTTGCCGCCGAAGATCTGCGTCGCATCCCGCGCATTGTCCATCGCCGCCTCCCCCGCCGTGAGCTTGGCCAGCGTGGCAGCGGTCGCGAAAGGCCGTCCGGCATCACGCAAGCGCGCGGCGTGCAGCCACGCCAGGCGCGACAGATGCACGCGCTG
>NZ_BADB01000464.1:0-863 GCF_000333415.1 Microbacterium sp. B24
CGAGAAGATGAGGCTCGGCGAGACGATCAGGGCGATCGCCATCGTCTCGCCCAATGCACGGCCGAGGCCGAGCAGCGTCGCCGAAACCATGCCGCTGCGGGCGTAGGGGAGCACCGCCAGGCGCACCATCTCCCAGCGCGTCGCACCGAGAGCGAGGGCTGCTTCCTCGTGCAGACGCGGCGTCTGCAGGAAGATCTCGCGAGTGATCGATGTCACGATCGGCAGGATCATCACGGCCAGGACCACGCCACCGGCGAGCATCGTCGAGCCGGTGCTCGACACCGGTCCTTGGAACAGCGGGATCCAGCCGAAGTACTGGTTGAGGAAGTCGGCGAGCGGCAGCAGCAGCGGGCGCATCACGATGATGCCCCAGAGGCCGAAGACGATGGAGGGTACGGCGGCCAGCAGATCGATGATGTAGCCGAGGAAGCCGGCGATGCGTCGCGGCGCGTAGTGCGAGATGAACAGGGCGATGCCGATCGCGACAGGCGTGCCGAGGACCATGGCGATCAGCGCCGCCCAGATGCTTCCCCACAGCAGCGGTGCGACATAGTCCCAGAAGCTCGACCAGTTGGAGTTCTGGTATCCGGCAAGGTCGCCCTGCGACCAGTTGGCCGTGATGGCCGGAAGCCCCTTGAGGATGAGGAAGATCGCGACGCCCGCGAGGATGATCATGATCGACACGGCGGCCGTGGTCGACAGACCCAGGAACACCGAGTCGCCGGCGCGCCGCTTACCGACGATGTTGGATGCCGGCTTGTGCACGGGTGCGGTCTTGACGTCAGCCACGACGAGCCCCCGGGTCGGGCAGGGTCATGTGTTCTCCCTCGGGTCGGGATCGCAGAGTCCGGGGTGTGTGTCCG
>NZ_BADB01000463.1:0-1075 GCF_000333415.1 Microbacterium sp. B24
CCACATCGAACCAGGACACCGAGTTGAGCGCGTGGTGCAGACCTGTCGGAATCAGCAGACGGTTCAGGAAGCCGTAGATTCCGGCTCCCACCGGACCCATCGTGGAGATCCACTCGCCGAAAGTTACCAGCGCGCCGAAGACGACGGGCCACACGAACATCAGCACGACGGCGACGACGAGCGACAGGCCGGCCGTCACGATGGCGACGGAGCGCTTGCCCGAGAAGAACGAGAGCGCGTCGGGCAGCTTCGTGTCCTTGAACCGGTTGTAGCACCACGCGCCGATGAGGCCGGCGACGATGCCGACGAAGACGTTCTGGACTTTGCCGAAGGCGGGGTTCACATCGCCCAACTCCCCCAGCCCCAGCAGCTTCTGCATCGTGGCGGGCGCAAGGAGGGTGGTGATCGTGAGCCACGATACGAGGCCCGCCAAAGCCGACGTGCCGTCGGTCTTGTTGGCCATACCGATCGACACGCCGACGGCGAACAGGAGCGGCATGTTGTCCAGGAGTGCCCCGCCGGCCGCGCCGAGGAAGGCGGAGGCGGTGTTGGCACCGCCCGCAGCGGAGCTGATCCAGTACGAGATGCCGGAGAGGATCGCGGCCACCGGCAGCACGGCCACCGGCAGCATGATCGACCGACCCAAGCGTTGCAAGAACTTCATCGATGAAACTCCGTCCTGGTGGGGCACTGGCTCTCGCGAGCGCGCGAGCCACGCATGGGACGCTACCCCCGATCAGGCCAAACGCACAGCATTCACTCAGGAATCGGCGAAATCTCCGACGAAAACGCGAAACCCCCGGGGAGCTACCCGGGGGTTCTTGGTGGACCTGAGGGGACTCGAACCCCTGACCCCCTGCATGCCATGCAGGTGCGCTACCAGCTGCGCCACAGGCCCATTTTCAGTTTGTCACCGCTCCGCGGCAACCCCTCAAGCTTACTACATGCCGAGGGGTGCGACGAACACGACTCAGTCCGCGACGGCGGGTGCGGGCACCTCGATCGGGATGATCGGGCAGTCCTTCCACAGCCGCTCGAGTCCGTAGAAGACGCGCTCCTGCTCGTGAAGACGTGA
>NZ_BADB01000462.1:0-4656 GCF_000333415.1 Microbacterium sp. B24
CGGCGCGCTGGGGTCTGATCCCCGGGTGGGCAAAGGACATGGGTATCGGTGCGAAGGCGATCAACGCACGCGCCGAAGAGGTCGAGAACAAGCCGATGTTCCGGCAGGCGCTGATCGCGCGGCGAGCCGTCATCCCGGCATCCGGCTATTACGAGTGGAAGACCGAAGATGGCGTGAAGACGCCGTACTACATCCACCCGTCTGACGACGAGCCGCTGTTCTTCGCCGGTCTCTACGAGTGGTGGAAAGACCCCGCGAAGGCCGCGGACGACCCCTCGCGGTGGGTGCTGAGCTTCACGATCATGACCAGGGATGCCGTGGGTCAGCTCGGCTCGATTCACGACCGCATGCCGCTGTTCATCGACGCGGACTACGCCGATGTGTGGCTCGACCCCACCACGGAGAACGTCGGCGATCTGCTGGACGCGACGATCGACGCTGCCCCCGCCCTGGTGGACGGCATGCTCATGCGAGAAGTCGACCGCGCCGTCGGCAACGTGCGCAACAACGGTCCGCAGCTGATCGCACCCCTGTCGTGACGAACGGCGGGACGGACCCGAAGGCCCGTCCCGCCGTCGTCGGCAGGATCGTTCGATCCCTACGCGAACTCGATCGTCGCATCCTCGTTGTTGAGCACGATGACCGGAGTGATCGCGGAGTGCCCCGCGCGGCGGATCTTCTCCGGGTCGAAGCGAAGGAGCGGCGTGCCGGGCTCGACCGTGTCTCCGGCTGTCACGAGCGTCTCGAAGCCGTCGCCCTTCATGTCGACCGTGTCGATGCCGACGTGGATCAGAAGCTCCGTGCCGTCCGCGAGAGCGAGGCCGATCGCATGCCCGGTCGGGAAGACCGATGCGACCGTGCCGCCGGCCGGCGCGACGATCGTGTCTCCGGTGGGGTCGATCGCGAGGCCCGGGCCCATCGTTCCTTGGGCGAACATCGCATCCGGAACCTCGGAAAGTGCGAGCACGCGGCCCGCCACCGGTTGACGAAGCTGCAGGACCGCCGGCGGAACCGACGAATCCAGCCGCTGCTCGGCAGCAGCACCCGCGGCGATCGCGGCGCCACCGACACCCCCGACGAAGCCTGCCAGTGCGCCGGTCTGGCCGGCATCGGCCCCGCGGAAAGCCTCGATGGTGCGATCGTTGAGGATGTCCTCCATCGCGTCCTTGACGAACTGGACGTTCAGGCCGTAGACCACCTGCACGGAGTGGCCTCCCGGTTTGATGGTCCCCGCGGCTCCGGCGCGCTTGAGGGCGTGCTCATCGACCTGAGAGGGGTCGGCGATCTCCATCCGTAGACGTGTGGCGCAGTTGTCGACCTCGATGATGTTGTCCCTGCCGCCGAGAGCCGCGATGAACTTCTCCGCCGTGCCGTGATACCCGGAAAGGCTCGTGCCAGCGTTGTCGGCGTCCTGCTCGTCGAGCTCGTCGCCACGGCCGGGCGTCTTGAGCTTGAAGCGCTTGATCACGAAGTAGAACGTGAAGAAGTAGATGAAGAACCAGGCGACGCCGAGCAGCAGCAGCATCCACGGGTTCTCGGCCATCGGGTTCGTCCACTGCAGCACCATGTCGATGAAGCCCGCCGAGAAGCCGAAGCCCAGGCGCGTGGGCAGCATCGCGGTGATCATCACCGAGATGCCCGTGAAGACAGCGTGGATGAGGTACAACCACGGCGCGACGAACATGAAGGAGAACTCCAGCGGCTCGGTGACGCCGACGAAGAACGAGGAGATCGCGCCCGAGAGCATGATTCCGTAGGTGATCTTCTTGCGACGCGTGTCGGCCGTGAGATACATCGCGAGGGCCGCGCCCGGCAGACCGAACATCATGATCGGGAAGAACCCGGCCATGTACTGGCCCGTGACGCCGTAGGTTCCGGTGCCGTTGAGGAAGTTGACCAGGTCGTTGATGCCGGCCACATCGAACCAGAACACCGAGTTGAGCGCGTGGTGCAGACCTGTCGGAATCAGCAGACGGTTCAGGAAGCCGTAGATTCCGGCTCCCACCGGACCCATCGTGGAGATCCACTCGCCGAAAGTTACCAGCGCGCCGAAGACGACGGGCCACACGAACATCAGCACGACGGCGACGACGAGCGACAGGCCGGCCGTCACGATGGCGACGGAGCGCTTGCCCGAGAAGAACGAGAGCGCGTCGGGCAGCTTCGTGTCCTTGAACCGGTTGTAGCACCACGCGCCGATGAGGCCGGCGACGATGCCGACGAAGACGTTCTGGACTTTGCCGAAGGCGGGGTTCACATCGCCCAACTCCCCCAGCCCCAGCAGCTTCTGCATCGTGGCGGGCGCAAGGAGGGTGGTGATCGTGAGCCACGATACGAGGCCCGCCAAAGCCGACGTGCCGTCGGTCTTGTTGGCCATACCGATCGACACGCCGACGGCGAACAGGAGCGGCATGTTGTCCAGGAGTGCCCCGCCGGCCGCGCCGAGGAAGGCGGAGGCGGTGTTGGCACCGCCCGCAGCGGAGCTGATCCAGTACGAGATGCCGGAGAGGATCGCGGCCACCGGCAGCACGGCCACCGGCAGCATGATCGACCGACCCAAGCGTTGCAAGAACTTCATCGATGAAACTCCGTCCTGGTGGGGCACTGGCTCTCGCGAGCGCGCGAGCCACGCATGGGACGCTACCCCCGATCAGGCCAAACGCACAGCATTCACTCAGGAATCGGCGAAATCTCCGACGAAAACGCGAAACCCCCGGGGAGCTACCCGGGGGTTCTTGGTGGACCTGAGGGGACTCGAACCCCTGACCCCCTGCATGCCATGCAGGTGCGCTACCAGCTGCGCCACAGGCCCATTTTCAGTTTGTCACCGCTCCGCGGCAACCCCTCAAGCTTACTACATGCCGAGGGGTGCGACGAACACGACTCAGTCCGCGACGGCGGGTGCGGGCACCTCGATCGGGATGATCGGGCAGTCCTTCCACAGCCGCTCGAGTCCGTAGAAGACGCGCTCCTGCTCGTGGAAGACGTGGACGACGAGGTCGCCGAAGTCGAGGAGCACCCACCGCGACTCCTGGCGGCCTTCGCGGCGAAGACGCTTGACACCGTTCTCGAGCATCGCCTCCTCGATCGCGTCAGCGATGGCGGCCACGTTGCGCTCGCTGGATCCGGTGGCGAGGAGGAAGGCGTCCACCAGCGGCAGAGGCTCGGAGACGTCGAAGGCGAGCAGGTCCTCGGCGCCCTTGCTCTCGGCGGCCGCCGCGGCGACGTTCACGAGGGTGCGGGTGGTGTCGGCGGCGGTCATCGGAATGCTCCTGTCACGAGGGCCACAATCAGCACGCCGGTCAAAGCCAGCGCCAGCGCCCCCGCGGTGATGACGAGGGCCAGCATCAGCCGGCTCCCCTTCTCGGGCGCGGGCGGTTTGATGATGTCTTCGGCACTCTTGATCGTGCTGATCGCGGAACTGGCCGCGATCGGGGTGGGTGAAGAGGAGGCGGGCAGTTCGCCGTCGACGAGGACAGCGTCCGTCTCCTTGTTGTCGGTCCGACCCGGCATGGTGCCGGTCGACCCGAACGACTCGGGAAGCGAGAACGTCCCGGTGATGAGGACTTCTCCTGTGCCCGTGATCGGCGAGACGAGCGCACCGGTCTCCGGTGTCTGCGACAGGATCAGCGCATTGGGCGCCGACAGCGCCCCCGTGGCGGTGCTGCCGCGCGTCAAGAGCTGATCGAAGGATGCCGGGAGGTCGATCTCCACGCTCTCACCGGCAAGGAGACCTGAACCGAACGTCGGCGCGACCACGGGACGTTCCTCGTCCTGTGCGGGCTCGGGGGCGTTCTCCGCCGTGGCATCCGCCGGGGTGACGTCTTCTGGGCGGGCCTCGGAACTGGTCGCGGCGGGGGCTGGTGTCTCGTCGGCGACCGGCACCGAGGCCGTCCGCAGCCGCTCCTGGCGGCGCGCGGCGCGGCGCGTGAACGACGGCGCTTCGACGTCGACATCTGCCGCCGCGGGCGGTGCCTCGGCCACCTCGACGGGTTCGGCCGCGCGCGGCAGCGGCGCGACGACAGGAGGTGTCGGTTCGGCGGGCTGAGTCGCCTTCTCGGCATCCGCGGGGGTGATCACCGGCGTCGAGGCGGTGTTGCGCATCTCGCGCAACTGACGGCGGGTCAGCTGGGGAGTATCGGGCTGGTCGGGTGTGCTCATGCCTCGCTCCGGTAAAGGTGGTGCTTCGCAATGTATTGGACGACGCCGTCGGGCACGAGGTACCACACCGGGTGGCCTCGGTTCACCCGCTCACGGCAGTCGGTGGACGAGATCGCCAGGGCGGGGATCTCGAGTCTGCTGACGACGTCCTCGGGAAGGCCCTCGGTGGACAGGACATGTCCCGGCCGGGACACCGCCACGAAGTGGGCCAGGTCCCAGAGATCATCATGATCGCGCCATCCGAGGATCTGGGCGATCGCATCGGCTCCCGTGATGAAGAAGAGCTCCGCGTCGGGACGTGTGCTCTTCAGATCGCGCAAGGTGTCGATGGTGTAGGTGGGGCCTCCGCGGTCGATGTCCACGCGGCTGACGGTGAACTGCGGATTGGATGCCGTCGCGATGACGGTCATCAGATACCGATGTTCACCGGCGGTGACCTTCTCCTTGTCCTTCTGCCACGGCATGCCTGTCGGGACGAAGATCACCTCTCGAGAT
>NZ_BADB01000461.1:0-504 GCF_000333415.1 Microbacterium sp. B24
CCCGCGTCCATGTACGCGGTGTCCTTGTACTTGCGGAGGTAGACGTTGTTGATCGACACGGAGTCATCGTTGACGTAGACGCGCATCACTCAGGGGTCCGAAGTGTTGAGTATTCTCTGGATGAGCTACATGAAGCAGTACCTGTGCTAAGAGGGCAGGATGCGGTAGATCTCGTGACAGCCGATGACGACCTTGATTTGCTGTGATCACGTGGCAGCATCTCCGATCTTAGGGCCGATCACGCCCAGATACCCGAACCTGAGCATGAACTCCGTATTCCTGACACGCAGTTGCTGAAGGGAGAAGGGGGTATACAGAAGGCCCCACACCACGATGGCAAAGCGCTTCCGACTCATCGGGGATATCGCTTGGTGGGAAGGGCCCGTCATGGTGGGCCCAAACCGTAGAGATCGTAGACCACTAGCGTAGGACGAACATGCACCAATCCTTGAGCGCGGGACCGTTGGTCAAGGCGCATCAGGAGGCCGAAGTCGGCAGCCCCAG
>NZ_BADB01000460.1:0-225 GCF_000333415.1 Microbacterium sp. B24
AGCTCGGTCCCGGGGATCCTCTAGAGTCCAGAGCGATGCCGGAGTCCTCGACGGCCAGCAGCTGCTGCATCGTGAGGTCTTGGACGACCATCGCGAAGGTGGGCGGTGCGACGACGTCGCGGTAGCCCAGCGCCTGAGCGGCGGCGGGGTCGACGTGCTGAGGGGCGTCGGCGAAGACGGCCCGCGCGAATTCGCGCACCTTTTCGCGGCCCACGAGATAGGAAG
>NZ_BADB01000459.1:0-6936 GCF_000333415.1 Microbacterium sp. B24
AGAGCTTCCCGGTGCGGTGGGCCCGGCATCCGTGGATCGCGTCGTTCTGGACATGCTGGCCCCGTGGGAGTGCATCGACGCGGTTGCCGACGCTCTCACGCCCGGTGGTGTGGTGCTCTGCTACATCGCCACCGCAACCCAACTCAGTCGTGTCGCGGAGTACATCCGCGCCACTGGTCTGTTCACCGAGCCCGAAGCGACCGAGACGATGGTGCGTGGATGGCATGTCGAAGGGCTCGCCGTGCGACCGGATCATCGGATGGTCGCACACACGGGGTTTCTCATCACGGCGCGTCGCCTGGCACCGGGTGCGATGCCCCCGGACGTGCGCAAGCGCGCACTGAAGAAGCCCAGTTATGCCGATGAGGACGTCGAACTCTGGACGCCCGGGGCCGTCGGCGACCGTCAGATCACCGACAAGAACCTCCGCAAGCGCGTGCGCGAGGCACAGCGCGCAGCGGACGGCGCTCGGCAGGCGACGGCCGACGCCGTCACGGCCGGGCGCGGTGCACCGGACGACGTAGACTGATCCGGTGCGCCGGATCCCTGCTGCCCTCGCCGTCATCGGCCTGTCTGCTCTGACCCTCGTCGGATGCGCTTCGACGCCCGGATCGGCGGCCTCGTGCGACCGCCCCACCGACAGCTCGGGTGTGCTCAACACGGTGAGCGTCTCCGGGGCGGAGGGCGCCCCCAACGTGACCTTGAGCGCTCCGGTCTACGTCGATCACACGGTCGCCGTCGACGAGACCGTCGGCTCCGGCCTGCGGGTCACCTCCGACATGCAGGATGTGCAGTTCACCATCACGATCATGAGCGGGTCGACCGGTCAGAAGATCCTGACGTCGGGCACGCAGGTCACGCCGCTGTCGAAGTGGCGTGAGCAGTACGCCGGCTTCGCCGAGCTGATGACCTGCGCGACCGAGGGCTCCCGCATCCTCGGCGCCGTTCCGGCCAGCGCGCTGTCGGCCGAGGCCGCGCAGGGGTGGGGCCTCACCGGCGCAGACTCGATCGTCGTGGCGATCGACCTGCAGAAGGTCTACCTCGCCGCGGCGGACGGCACGCCTCAGTACAACGATCGACGGGGGATGCCCTCGGTCGTGCTGGCTCCCAACGGCACGCCGGGCATCATCATCCCGGACACCGCGCCGCCGTCCGACCTCGCCGTGGAGGTGCTGAAGAAGGGCGACGGCCCCGCCGTCGGAGACGGCGATCAGATCCGGATCAACTACACGGGCCTCACGTGGGCCGATCGTAAAGTGTTCGACTCGACGTGGGACAAGGGGGCATCGACGGCGGTCACGCTGGATGCCGTCGTGCCGGGCTTCGCGCAGGCTCTGAAGGGGCAGACGGTCGGGTCGCAGATCCTCGTGGTGATCCCGCCGTCCCTCGGCTATGGGGACAAGACCACCTCATCGATCCCCGCGGGCTCGACGCTCGTGTTCGTCATCGACGTGCTGGGCGTGGACACTCCCGCCGCCCCCTGACCCCGCGCGGCACCGCCGCCGCTCCACAGGCGGCGCCTAAGATTGACGGGTGCCCACCGAGACCAGCCGCAGCGCGCCCGAGGAGCGCCTCGTCAACCTGGTGGTCGCACTCATGGCGACGGAGCAGGGGCTGACGAAGGACACGATCCTGTCGTCGGTGGCCGGCTACCGCGAGCAGGGTTCCGCGGGGGCTTCCAAGGACGCGCTGGAGAAGATGTTCGAGCGCGACAAGGAGAATCTCCGCTCGCTCGGCATCCCCGTGGAGACCATCGGTGACTATGCCGATCCCGATGACCTCCGCGAGGCGCGGTACCGCATTCCCACCGCGGAGTACGAGCTTCCCGCCGACATCGAGTTCACGCCGGCCGAGCTCGCCGTGCTGAATCTCGCCGGTGGTGTCTGGAGCGAGAGCTCCATGTCGGCCGACGCCCGCAGCGGCCTGCGGAAGATCCGCGCGCTGGGCATCGAGGTCGACGCGCCGATCATCGGCTACTCTCCGCGTGTCAATCTGCGCGAGCCTGCCTTCTCGCCGATGCAGCGTGCGATCGAACAGGGACGTGTCGTCGAGTTCTCCTACCTGAAGGCGGGCGAGGCGAACGCACGGGTGCGACGCGTTCAGCCCTACGCGCTGGTCGAGTACGAGGCGAGGTGGCACGTGTACGGCTTCGATCTGGCGCAGGGAGATGTGCGCACCTTCTTGCTGTCCCGGATCGTGTCGGACGTCGCGATCACGCGGACCACGTTCGACCTCGCCCTCCGCGAGGGGGCGGGCGAGCGTGCCCTGACCGGATTGGCGCAACTCGCCGCCCGTCAGCAGGCACTGCTGGAGATCGCCCCCGGCACCGAGGCCGCTCTGCGTCTCACGCGGCGGGCGACGCCCGCCGGCCAGGGGATCCGCGTTCCCTATGTCGACGTGCACATCTTCGCCGACGAGCTCGCGTCGTACGGTCCGGAGGTGCGCGTGGTCGAACCGGACGACCTGCGCGATCAGGTGATCGCACGTCTGCAACGCACCGTGCAGATACACGGCGGTGCGGTGGGGGAGCGGTCATGAGTGCGCGACGCAAACCTCTGCTGGCCACCGATCGAGCGGCCCTGATCCTGCAGCTCGTGCCGTATCTGATCGGGAAGGGCGAGGTGTCGCTCACCGAGGCGGCGGAGGAGTTCGATGTCACCGTCGAACAAATGCGGGCGATGGTGGAGAAGTTGACCGTCATCGGGCTGCCCGGCGACGGCGGCTTCTGGCAGATGGCGAACGATCTGTTCGACATCGACTGGGATCTTCTGGATCAGCAGGACCTGGTCGTCATCACCAACAGCGTCGGGCTCGAGCGCACCCCGCGTCTGACCGCCCCGGAGGCGGCCGCCCTGCTCGCCGGACTTCGCGTTGCGGCGTCGCTGCCCGGTGTCGGCGAGAGCGGAGTCATCCAGGGTCTGCTGGCCAAACTGGCGCGCGGCGCCTCCGGCGTGCCCGCCGACGTCATCGTCGCGCCCGGTGAGGTGGACGAGGTGCGCTTGACCGTCGATCGCGCCCTGCGTGACGGCGTCGCCGTGGCCTTCACCTACCAGGCCCCGGATGCCGCGCCCACCACACGCACGGTCGACCCGGTCAAGGTCCACATCGCGGGCGGTCAGTGGTACCTGCAGGGATGGTGCCACCTGCGTCAGGCGATGCGCACCTTCCACCTCGACCGCGTTTCCGACGTGCGTCTCACCGACATCGTGAGCACCCACGGTGACGACACCGTTCCGGGACTGTTCGAGGGCGCCGCCCGCGACGTCGAGGTCGCGGTCCGCTACCGGGCGTCTGCGGCATCGCTGCTGGCCGACTACGTCGTGATCGACGACCCGGCCGACACGGACGCAACGGTGCGCTCAGCGCGGGTGCGCGTGGGCGACGCCCGCAGTCTGAAACGTGTGGCGGCCAAGCTCGGCGGCGATCTGGAGATCGTCAGTCCCGACGCCGCGCGTCGCGCGGCCGCCGCGTGGGCCGAGGCAGGGCTCGCCCAGTACGCCTGAGCCCTGCGGCGGGGCCGGCAGGTAGACTGGGCGATATCCCCAGACCCGAGGAGACCCTCATGCTCGGAGGCTTGACCGGCTGGCACCTGCTGGCCCTTGTCGTCATCATCCTGCTCCTGTTCGGGGCGGCGAAGCTCCCTGCGCTGGCCAAGAGCGTCGGTCAGTCCGCTCGCGTCTTCAAGGGCGAGATGAAGGCGATGAAGGAAGACGACGCCGCCACCGCGACGCCGCCCGCGCCGCCGGTGACGGGAAGCGCAGCCGGGACGGCCGCTTCGAGCGCCGAGCCCGGACCCGACACCAAGCCCTGACGTCGGTGGCCACGGTCGAGTCCGCTCGTCTCGGCGAGGACGACGTGCCCCGTCGTGATCGACGGATGTCGCTGGCGCAGCACCTCACGGAGCTGCGCCGACGCTTCATCATCGGCATCATCGCGCTCGTGGTCGGCATGATCATCGCCTGGATCTTCACCGACGCCATCATCTGGGCCATGACCGAGCCGATCCGGGTCGTCGCCGCCCAGCGCGGCGACGGCGACGTCGTGACGCTGATGTACCAGAGCATCACGGGTCCGTTCGATATGCGGTTGCGCATCGCGTTGGCGGTCGGCGTCATCTTCTCCGCACCGGTGTGGGTATGGCAGATCTGGGCGTTTCTCGTTCCGGGTCTGACCCGGAAGGAGATCCGCTACACCATCGGGTTCGTGAGCGCCGCCGTGCCGCTGTTCGCCGCCGGGGTGTTCGTCGGGTGGCTGATCATGCCCCACATCGTGGAGCTCATGGCCTCGTTCACTCCGCAGGGCGCGTCGAACATCTACGACTCGAAGTACTACTACGACTTCGTCTTCAAGCTGCTGCTCGTCGTCGGCGTCTCTTTCGTGCTCCCGGTGTTCCTGGTCGCGTTGAACCTTGCGGGGGTGATGAGCGGCATGGCGATCCTGAAGGGCTGGCGAGTGGCCGTTCTCGTGGCGTCGCTGTTCGCAGCCCTCGCCACGCCCGCCGCCGACATCGTCAGCATGCTGCTGCTGGCCGGCATCCTGACGGTGCTCTATTTCGCCGCCGCCGGGCTCTCGGTGATCTTCGATCGCCGACGCGCCAAACGCGAGAAGGCGCTCGGGCTCGACCTGTGACGGATCCCGCCAGCCGCTACGCGCAGGCGCAGGCCCGTCAGGCGCATCCGATCACGGCCTCCTTCGCCGACGAGCAGCGCTTCGACCTCGACCCCTTCCAGATCGCGGGCTGTCATGCCCTGGAGGACGGACGCAGCGTCCTGGTGGCAGCGCCCACCGGCGCGGGAAAGACCATCGTCGGCGAGTTCGCCGTGCATCTGGCCATGCGCGAACCCGATGAGAAGGCGTTCTACACGACCCCGATGAAGGCGCTGTCGAACCAGAAGTTCCGCGAGCTGCAGCAGGTCTACGGCGAGGACGAGGTGGGCCTGCTCACGGGGGACACCAACATCAACGGCAACGCCCGCGTCGTCGTGATGACCACCGAGGTTCTTCGCAACATGCTCTACGCCGATTCGCCGGCACTGCGCGGCTTGCGGTACGTGGTGATGGACGAAGTCCACTACCTCGCCGATCGGTTCCGCGGGGCGGTGTGGGAGGAGGTCATCATCCATCTGCCCGCGCGCGTGAAGCTGGTATCGCTGTCGGCGACCGTGTCGAACGCAGAGGAGTTCGGCGACTGGCTCGACACCGTGCGCGGTGACACCGCGGTGATCGTCTCCGAGACCCGCCCTGTTCCGCTGGAGCAGCATGTTCTGGTGCGCGGTGACCTGCTGCCGCTGTTCGACGACCGGGCCGGAATCGCGACCGCGCAGGTCAATCAAGAGCTCATGCGCCTGCGATCGGTGCGCGGCTCCACCTTCGAGAGCAATCGGCGGGCGCAGGACTATCGCTCGCAGCGTCATCGGATGCAAGGCGATCGATCGGGCGGTCCGCGGCCTCCGAAGGGGGGAGTGCGCCCCCTGCGCTCCGCCAACGCGCAGCGCATCGAGCGCATCGACCGCCCGCAGGTGGTGGAACTGCTCGCGCGGGCGAACCTCCTGCCGGCGATCTTCTTCATCTTCAGTCGCGCGGGGTGCGAGGCAGCGGTGCAGCAGCTCCGACGCTCCGGTGTTCGTTTGACCGACCGCGACGAGCGCGATGAGATCCGTCGCATCGTCGACGAGCGCACGCTGACGCTTCCCGACGAGGATCTTGCCGTCCTCGGCTTCTGGGAGTGGCGGGAGAACCTCGAACGCGGTGTCGCCGCCCACCATGCGGGCCTGCTCCCCGCCTTCAAGGAGATCGTCGAGGAGCTCTTCCAGCGAAAGCTCGTCAAAGTCGTCTTCGCGACCGAGACGCTCGCGCTCGGCATCAACATGCCGGCACGCACCGTCGTCCTCGAGAAGCTGGAGAAGTTCAATGGCGAGGCGCGGGTCGCCATCACCTCCGGCGAGTACACGCAGCTGACGGGACGTGCGGGACGCCGCGGCATCGATGTCGAAGGTCACGCGGTCATCCAGTGGAGCGAGAGTCTCGATCCGCAGGCCGTCGCGGCCCTCGCCTCGCGGCGCACCTACCCGCTCAACTCGAGCTTCCGTCCGACGTACAACATGGCGGTCAACCTCATCGACCAGTTCGGTCGGGCCCGGGCGCGCGAGATCCTCGAGTCGTCGTTCGCCCAGTTCCAGGCCGACCGGGCCGTGGTGGGGCTGGCGCGCGAGGTCAAGGATGCCGAGGAGTCCCTCGCCGGCTATGCGGCGTCGATGGCATGTGAGAGGGGCGATTTCGCCGAGTTCGCGCGGATGAGGCGCGAGCTGGGCGATCTCGAACGCAAGGGCGACCGGTCCGGACCGCCGAAGGTGCGCCAGCAGCGCCAGGAGCGGATCGAGTCGCTGCGGCGCAGCCTCAAGCGGCACCCGTGCCAGAGCTGTCCCGATCGTGAGAAGCACGCCCGGTGGGCCGAGCGGTACGGCAAACTCCGGCGCCATACCGACAAACTGCGTCAGCAGATCGAAATGCGCACCGGCACCGTCGCCCGCATCTTCGACCGGGTCGTCGATGTGCTCACCGCGCTGGACTACGTGCATCTCGATCCCCACGGCGCCACCGCCTTGACCGCCGCCGGCGCGACGATGAAGCGGATCTACGGCGAACGTGATCTCCTCGTCGCGGAGTCGTTGCGCACCCGTATCTGGAAAGACCTCGACCCGGCGGGTCTTGCCGCTCTTGCCTGCTGCCTCGTCTACGAGCCGCGTCGCGACGAGAGCGGCCCCGGAGAGCACGGACTTCCACGCGGCGCATTCCGCGGGGCATTGACGGCGACGCAGGAGCTGTGGGCGCGTCTGGACGATCTGGAGCAGGACCATCGTCTGCCCGGGTCGTCACCGGTCGCCACCGGTCTTGCCCAGGCGATGCACTCCTGGGCGCGGGGGGTTCGCTCGACCG
>NZ_BADB01000458.1:0-1778 GCF_000333415.1 Microbacterium sp. B24
AGCTCGGTCCCGGGGATCCTCTAGAGTCCGACCCTATCCGCGCCTGTTGTGCGCCGGGTCGGAGTCCTAGCATGGCGGCAGGCGAGCGTCGCGCTCGCCGTGACCGGAAGGACGGTGGGAGATGGACGCCAGGATGATGGAAGCGATGGCCGGCGAGATGTCGATGGCCGAGATGCCCGCGATGGATGCCGCGGTCATGCAGGCCTGCATGGACGCCTGTGCCGCCTGTGAGCAGGCCTGCACGGTGTGCTCGATGCAGATGATGGACTGTGCCCCGTCGTGCATGAACTGCGCCGACATGTGCAACACCATGATGCGTGCCATGCTGCGGATGCCGGGCATGGCGCCGGCGTCGATGATGGCGATGCTCGACGCCTGCATCGCGATGTGTCAGACGTGCATGGACATGTGCATGATGCACGCTGATGACAGCCCCGTGTGCGCCATGTGCGCGGACGCGTGCCGGGCCTGTATGGATGCGTGCATGGCGGTCAAAGACGCGATGATGGCGGCCGCCTGAGCGGCACCCGTCCCTCTCGACTCAGACCGCGAGCACGTTGAAGAGCCGTCCTCCGGCGTGGAGCGCGTGATAGCGCGGGTGGAACGCGACCGGCGTACCCCGTTGCACGGACGCCGCGGCCCCGGCGCCGTTCCACAGTTCGATCTCGCGCCCCTCGAGGGTGACGATCGTGAGCGTGCCGTCGGCCGCTGAGGCGACCGCGATCGCGTCGACCCATTCTCCGGGCGTTGCCGACACCAGCCGCGACTGGATCAGGTGGACGGCGTGGCCGGCCGCGAAGGAAGAGCAACCGCGGCCCGTCGCGCACATGCAGATGGCGTCCTGACGCACCGGTGCGGGCGTGAGGCGGTTCTGCGCTGCGGACACGGGGTTCCTCTCGTGGATGCCGCCCGTGGTGGCGGTGCGATCAGGCTACGTCGGGGCGAAGGCCGTCCGCGCGGACGGCGTCACACATCGACACACGCCGCTGAGTCGCACCGCTCGGCGGGATCGGGGCTGGCGCGGCGCGAAACCCGGTTCCCCGGCGGGGGTTCGCAGCCCGGGTCGATCCGTTAGGGTGAAGAGGAAGGAGGCCATGGTGGAAGAGAACGCTCGAGACGCTGGTGTCAGCGGTATCCGACGTGACGCCGGGAGTGCCGGCTCTGCCGACACCACCCAGACTTTCGGTCACGATTCCGACCTCTCCTTCGTGCCGTTCGGAACGGACCTGACGGACGTCGAGCGGGAGGCCATCGATGCGCTTCCGTCTCGCGCTGCGCTGCTGCTCGTCCGCTCCGGTCCCACGGCGGGCGCACGCTATCTGCTCGACACCGATGTCACCACGGTCGGGCGCCATCCCGAGGCCGACATCTTCTTCGACGATGTCACCGTCTCTCGTCGTCACGCGGAGATCACCCGCACCGGCGCCGTCTTCGAGCTCGTCGACCAGCGCTCCCTGAACGGCAGCTATGTCAACGGTGAACGGGTGGACCGCGCCGTGCTCGTCGACGGCTCCGAGGTGCGCATCGGCAAGTTCCGCCTCAACTTCTTCGCGTCGCCGGTCGACCGCGGTCAGGTGACGAGCGGGTGAGCCCGGCTGTCTCACCCCGTGGACGTGCGTCGTCCTCGGGTTATCTCAGCATTGGTCAGGTGCTCGCACGCCTGACGCCGGAGTTCTCCGATCTCAGCGCGAGCAAGCTTCGCTACCTCGAAGTGCAGGGCATCGTCACGCCGCTGCGAACCGAGTCGGGGGACTCTAGAGGATCCCCGGTACCGAGCT
>NZ_BADB01000457.1:0-946 GCF_000333415.1 Microbacterium sp. B24
TGCTCCTCGTACGTCCGACGTTCTCGCTCAGCGTCACGCCCGGGAGCAGGCGCACCGTCGAGCCGGTCGCGATGATGACGTTGTCGAACGTGACCTCTTCGGTGGAGCCGTCGCTCTTGGCGACCGAGATCGCCTTGGGGCCGGTGAAGGTGCCCCGGCCCTCGAACTCGGTGACCTTGTTCTTCTTCATCAGGTAGTGGATGCCCTTGACGCGGCCGTCGGCGACGACGCGCGACCGGTCCCACGCCGTGCCGAAGTCGAGGCTGAACTCACCCGTGATGCCGAAGAAGTCGGCCTTGTGCTTCAGGGTGTGGGCGATCTCGGCGTTCTTCAGAAGCGCCTTGGAGGGGATGCAGCCGACGTTGAGGCAGACACCGCCCCAGTACTTCTCTTCGATGATGGCGACGGACTGGCCGAGCTGGGCGGCGCGGACCGCCGCGACATAGCCACCAGGGCCGGCACCGAGGACGACGACGTTGAAATGAGGCATGCTCTCAGCCTAGTCCTCGGGGGTGGCTCGGGACTTCCGCAGAAGCACCGCCACGAGGGCGCCGAGGGCGGCGGCGAGCACCAGGCCGAGCAGCACCCAGACGAACACCGGGACACCGCCATCGCCGTTCGATGTCGGCGTCGCGGTGAGTGTCTGTGTGGTCGTCGTTTCGGCGGGAGCGGCCGTCTGCGACGAGCCGCCCGCCACGGTGAACGTGTACTGCCCCGAGACCGGGTGGCCGTCGCTGGAGACCACGCGCCACGTCACGGTCACCGGGCCGGACGCGCTGCCGGCGAGCCCCTGCGTCAGATGCGTGCCGTCCAGCGTCGGATCGCCGTCGGTGAGCGAGGCTCCCGCGGCACCCGTCACCACGACCTGCGTCGCGCCGGGCTCGTCCATCAGCACGCCGCTGAACGTCATGGTGATCTGGGCGGGCAGCGTGCCGACCTCGGCGTT
>NZ_BADB01000456.1:0-1395 GCF_000333415.1 Microbacterium sp. B24
CGCCACCCAGACCGTCGTGCGAGCGCCGGCCATCAGCAGGCTCAGGATGTCGCGGCCCGCGCCGTCCGTGCCGAGCAGATGCGGCCACCCCGGCAGAGCCCACGGGCCGTCGACGTCGACCGCCTGCGGATCGAACGGCAACCAGAACCGTGCGACGAGTGCGACGACGCCGATCGTCAGCACGACGAGGAGACCGAAGCGTCCCGTCGACAGCGCCCACAGCCGACGCAGCCAGGCGAACCTGCTCATTCCGCCTCCCGCTGCCGAGGGTCGATCAGCCGGTGGACGAGGTCGACGGCGAAGCCGACGACGAGCACGAACCCGGTGAGCGCGAGCAGTTCGCCCTGAACCTTGAGCAGGTCACGCTTGCCGACGTCCTCCACGAGCATGCGTCCGATGCCGGGCAGGCTGAACAGCTGCTCGATGACGACGGCGCCGACGATGATGCCGGCCACCTGCAGCCCCAGAACCGTGATGATCGACAGACCCACCGTGGGAAGTCCGTGCCGGATGAGGGCCTGCGTGCGGGTGAGGCCTTTCGCCGCCGCGGTGCGGACGAAGTCCTCTCCCGTCGCCTGGAGGGTCGCCGAACGGACGAACCGCATGAGCATCGCACCCTCGACGACGCCGATCGTGATCGCCGGCAGCAGCAGCGCCCGCACGGCGGATGCCGGGTCGCTCCACCCCGCGCGGGGAAAGCCCTGGGCGGGCAGCCACCCGAGCCAGACGGCGAACACCAGCACCAGCATCATGCCGGCCCACACCACGGGGACCGCGGCCACGGCCTGGGCGCCGACGGAGAGGGCGGTGCCGTCGGGACGGCCGCGGCGAACGGCGGAGAGCACTCCGAACGGCAGTGCGATCAGCAGCGCAACGGTCATCGCCATGAGCCCGAGTGGAATCGTCACCTGCGCCTTCTCGGCGAGCTGCCCCGCCACGGGGGCGCCCGTCAGCAGCGACTGGCCGAGATCTCCGCGAACCACGCCGGCGATCCAGCTCAGGTACTGCACCGCGATGGGCTCGCCAAGGCCCAGGCGCTCACGGATCGCGTCGACCTGCGCGGGGCTCGCGTCGATCCCGGCGATGAGCTGAGCGACGTCGCCGGGAAGGACCCGGAGCGTCAGGAAGATCAGCGCACTGGCGACGAACAGGCCGAGCAGCAGCAGGGCCAGTCGCGTCAGCGCGTAACGGATCACCCCTTGCTCTTGGCCAGCTCGGCGAGGTTGATGCGCTCGTTGACGTTGACCGACGGGAAGCCGCTCACGTTCGTGCCCACCGCGACGATGGACGCACCGTTGTACAGCCAGTCGGCGGCCTGATCGTCCGCGACGATCTTCGCGGCCTGCTTCAGCAGGGTCGGCGAGGTCTGCTCGTCGGTCGCGCTGAGCGACTGCT
>NZ_BADB01000455.1:0-9481 GCF_000333415.1 Microbacterium sp. B24
ACGCGCAAGGCTGCGCGCATCTTGCCACGGCTCTGCTTGCGCGGATGAAAGGGTGCTTTGATGACGTGACCGATGACATCGCCGATGGCTCCTCCGAGGAGGGTGCCGAGCACGTCGTCAAGCAATCTGTCACTCCGCGTCCATGAACGATCGATCGATCCTACGGCCGGGTGGCGCACGCGCTCGCCGTGCGCTTACGACCACCATGTCCGCAGAAACGCACGAACTCCGCAGCGGGAAGCGTTTCCGGCTGCGGAGTTCGCGGCATCCTGCGGAGTTCGTGCACCCGTCGGGGACGGGTGTGCTGCTCCGCGGCGGGGCAGGGCTCAGGCGCGGGCGGCCTCGGAGACCTTGCGCGCGGCGGCGAGGGCCTGCTCGAGGTCGGCCTTGAGATCCTCGACGTTCTCCAGACCCACCGACAGGCGGACCAGGCCCGGGGTCACACCGGTCGTGAGCTGCTGCTCCGGCGTCAGCTGCGAGTGCGTCGTGGATGCCGGGTGGATGACGAGCGAGCGGACATCGCCGATGTTGGCGAGGTGGCTGAAGAGCTCGAGCGCGTTCACGAACTCGCGACCGGCCTGGACGCCGCCCTTGAGCTCGAACGACAGCACCGCGCCCACGCCCTTCGGGGCGTAGCGGTTCGCGGCCGCGTACCAGGGCGAGGTCGGCAGGCCGGAGTAGTTGACCGAGGCGATGTCGTCGTGGTTCTCCAGCCACTCGGCGATCTCCTGCGCGTTCTGCACGTGACGCTCGATGCGCAGCGACAGGGTCTCGATGCCCTGGATGAGCAGCCAGGCGCTCTGCGGCGAGATGGCGGCGCCGAGGTCGCGCAGCAGCTGCACGCGTGCCTTGATGACGTAAGCCAGGCCGTCGCCGACAGCCTGCGTGTAGATCGCGCCGTGGTAAGAGGGGTCGGGGGTGGTCAGGCCCGGGAAGCGGTCGGCGTGCTCGGACCACGGGAACGTGCCGCCGTCGACGATGGCGCCGCCGATGACGGTGCCGTGGCCGCCGAGGAACTTGGTGGCCGAGTGCACGATGATGTCGGCGCCGTGCTCGAACGGGCGGATGAGGTAGGGCGTTGCGATCGTGTTGTCGACGATGAGCGGCACACCGGCCTCGTGAGCGACGTCGGCGACGGTGCGGATGTCGAGCACGTTGATCTGCGGGTTGCCGATCGTCTCGGCGAAGAACAGCTTCGTGTTGGGGCGGACCGCGCGGCGCCACTCCTCCGGGTCGTCCTGGTTCTCGACGAACGTGACCTCGATGCCGAGCTTGCCCAGCGTGTACTTGAAGAGGTTGTAGGTGCCGCCGTAGATCGAGCTCGACGACACGAAGTGGTCGCCGGCCTCCGCGATGTTGAGGATCGCGAACGTCTCCGCTGCCTGGCCCGACGCGACGAGGAGGGCGCCGGTGCCCCCCTCGAGGGCCGCGATGCGCTGTTCGACGACGTCCTGCGTGGGGTTCTGGATGCGGGTGTAGATGTTGCCGAACTCCGCCAGCGCGAACAGGTTCGCAGCGTGGTCGGCGTTGTCGAACACGTAGGAAGTGGTCTGGTAGATCGGCGTGGCTCGCGCCTTGGTCACGGGGTCGGGCTGCGCGCCCGCGTGGATCTGCGTGGTCTCGAAGCGCCAGTTCTCGGATGCGGACATGTCGGGCTCCATCGGGTGAATCGGAAGTGGTGGGGAGCCGGGGTCGGATGCCGCGGCCATCACCGACAGTAGAGTTCGCGCCCGTTGTCAACAACGGTCGGGAAATGTGACGTAATGAACGCACTCGCCTCGGCATCCGACTGCCGTGACGTAGCGTGGGGGCATGACTTCGCCGCAGGAGAGTTCTCAGGACCATCGTCGTCGCGCCGTGGTGACGGGAGCCAGCTCCGGCATCGGCGCGGCGACCGTCCGTGCCCTGCGGGCGTCGGGCTGGGACGTGGTGGGCGTGGCTCGCCGCGCAGAGCGGCTGGTCGCGCTGGATCGCGAAACCGGGTCGGCATCGTTCGCCGCCGACCTGTCGAACGAGGCCGACGTGGCGGCGCTGGCCGAGCACCTGGCGCGCACCGGGGCGGTGCACGCCCTCGTGCACGTCGCCGGCGGCGCGCGGGGCACCGACCGGGTCGAAGACGGCGACCCGGCGGACTGGCGCTGGATGTTCGAGGCGAACGTGCTCTCGGCGCAGCTGGTCACGGCGGCCCTGCTGCCGTTGCTGCGGGCAGGGATCGACGACGGCGGTCACGCCGACACGCTGTATGTCACCTCGACCGCGGCGCAGACGGCGTATCCCGGAGGAGCCGGTTACAACGCGGCGAAGGCGGGCGAGGCGATGCTCGTGCACGCCCTGCGTCTGGAGCTGAACGGCGAGCCGATCCGCGTGACCGAGGTCGCGCCGGGCATGGTCTACACCGAGGAGTTCACCCTCAACCGACTGGGCGGCGACCGCGCCACGGCCGAGAAGGTCTACGAGGGCGTCGAGCACCCGCTCACCGCGGACGATGTCGCGGATGTCATCGCGTACGCCCTTCATGCTCCCGGCCACGTCAACCTCGACCTGGTGACGATGCGCCCGGTCGCCCAGTCCGCGCAGCACCTGCTCGCGCGCGGTCGCCTCCGCCCGCGCGCCTGACCCCGCGGAAGAGGCCGGCGGCGTCAGGACGCGGGGGCGTCGGCGAACGCGACCTTCGGAACGAACACGAGCAGCAGGGCGGCGAGGAATCCGCCGCCGGCGCAGATCGCCCACACCGTCAGGTAGCCACCGAGGGAAGCCGCGGTCTGGCTGGCCACGGCGCCGGCGCCGGCCGCGAGCACCACGCCGAACACGGCTGAGGAGAACGACCCGCCGATCGTCTTGGTCGTGTTGGTCAGTGCCGTCGCGATGCCGGTCTGCCCGCGCGGGGCGGCGGCGGCCGCGGCGGCGGGAAGCGCACCGACCAGCGCGCCGCAGCCGAGCCCGGCGATCGAGAGGTTGAGCAGCACCTGCCACAGCTCCACGTGGAACGGCAGGAAGAGCAGATAGCCGATACCCACGAGCAGGGATGCCGCGATCAGTACGACCCGTGGGCTCGCCCGCCGCGAGGTCACGGCGAACAACACGGCGCCCACGATGAGTGAGACGAGGTAGACCCCGATGATGTTCGAGCGCTCCGTGGCATCCAACCCGAGCCCGTAGCCGAGGGAGGGATCGGTGCCGGCGTACGTCGACAACGGTCCCTGCGCGCCGAGCAGGCTGATCCCGATGAGGAAGGCCGTCGCCTGCACCGGCCACATCTCGGGTCGGCGCAGCACCCGGATGTCCACCGCCGGGTCGTCCTGGCGCAGTTCGAAGCGCACGAACCACACGAACACCGCGACCCCGGCCAGCAGCAGGGCAACGACCCAGATCCAGGCGGCGGCGCCGAGCGCCAGCTCACCGATCATCCGCATCCAGGCCAGACCGCCCGTCACGAGCAGCAGTGCCCACGCGAGGAGCACGAAGCCCCTCGTGTCGAGGCGTCGTGCACCCTCCGGGGCGGATTCGGGAACACCGATCCAGATGACGAGTGCGACGAGCGTCACGGCGATCGCCGGCACGATGAGCGTCGCGGTGAGGTTCTGGCCGCTTGCGGCGAAGATCCGTCCGGCGGCGAGAGCGCCGACGATCGCGCCGACCTCCAGCCCGACGACCAGCAGACCCGCCGCGCGGCGGGTCGTCGACACTCCGCGCTGCTGCACCCGGCCGCGCTCGAAGATGAGGGCGATCTCCAACGGCAGCCAGACGACGTAGAAGCCCTGCAACGCCCAGGCGATCAGAAAGCTCCAGAACGAGGTCGCGAACGCCAGCCACCACGTCGCCCCGGCCGTGAGGACCGCGGCGATGAGCAGGATGCGCTTGTGGCCGTACATGTCGCCGAGTTTCGCGAGCACCGGGACGACGAGCGCCGACAGCAGCAGCTGCGCCGCCTCGAACCAGTTGACGTCCGAGTCGTGGATGCCGAGGGAGACGACGATGTCGCTGAACAGCGGCACGTAGTACCCCTGCAGGATGCCGCTGACGATCTCGACCAGGATGAACCATCCGATGAGGCCGGCGGTGATGCCGAGGCCCCGGGGAAGGCGGGCCGAGCGGGTGCGGGGGCTCTTCGCCGTCGAGGAGCCTGCGGAGGAGGAGGTCACGGCGTTCACTCTAGCCACGCGTGTGTGTCGCGCACCGCAGCGGCGCCTAGGCTGAATGCCGTGACGAGCGAGCGCGAAGTACTGACATGGGACGGTTTCGGCGAGGCGACCCGGGCGCTGTCCCGATCGATCGTGGCGGACGGGTTCGTTCCCGACGTCGTGGTGGCGATCGCCCGCGGGGGTCTGCTGCCCGCCGGCGCGATCGCCTACGGCCTGGGCGTCAAGAGCTGCGGTGCCCTGAACGTGGAGTTCTACACCGGCATCGGCACCGTGCTGGAGGCTCCGGCGCTCCTGCCCCCCGACCTCGACCTCGGCTACCTTCCCGGCAAGCGCGTCCTGCTCGTCGACGACGTCGCCGACAGCGGTCGCACACTCGCCCTCGCGGTGAAGATGCTGCGCGACGCCGATGCCGACGTGCGATCGGTGTGCATCTACACGAAGCCCGGCAGTGTCGCCCAGCCCGACTTCTCCTGGCGCGAGACCGACCGTTGGATCGATTTCCCCTGGTCGGCAGCCGGTTCTGTGATCGAGGAGGATGCGGGCGCGGAGGCGAGCGCCTGATGGCGATGGCCCTCGACGAGCTGGCCGATGCCGGACTCATCGACGCCGATTGGGCGCACGCGCTCGCTCCGGTGGCGCCCGACATCGCGGCGCTCGGCGAACGCCTGCGCGCCGAGACCGCGGCAGGGCGGCCGTATCTCCCCGCGGGCGACAAGGTGCTCCGCGCCTTCGCGAGACCGCTCGCGGACGTCAAGGTCCTCATCGTCGGGCAGGACCCCTACCCGACCCCGGGCCACCCGATCGGGCTCTCGTTCGCCGTGGACGCGCACGTGAGGCCCCTGCCGCGAAGCCTCGCCAACATCTACCAGGAGCTGGAAACCGACCTCGGCATCGCACGGGCACCGCACGGCGACCTCTCCGCATGGAGCGATCAGGGCGTCATGCTGCTCAACCGCGTGCTGACGGTGGCCCCCGGAGCTCCCGCATCGCATCGCGGGTGGGGATGGGAGAAGGTCACCGAACACGCCATTCGCACCCTCGTCGCCCGCGACCGACCGCTCGTCGCGGTGCTCTGGGGGCGGGATGCCGCGAACCTGCGGCCCCTTCTCGCGGGGACCCCGACCGTGGAGTCCGCCCACCCTTCGCCGCTGTCGGCCAGTCGGGGCTTCTTCGGCTCGCGTCCCTTCTCGCGTGTCAATGAGCTGCTCGTCCAGCAGGGTGCGACGCCGGTCGACTGGCGTTTAGGCTGAGCCCCATGCTGGAGGAGGAGTACGACAAGAGTCGGCGGCGGCTGCCCGTGCACCTGCGCCGCAGCGAGCAGGAGCGCCCCTTCTCCTACGAGATCCGGCCCGTGCGGGACGGCGATATTCCGGACATCCGCGAGATCTACAACTACTACGTCACCAACTCGGTGGTGACCTTCGATGAGAAGAAGTGGTCGCTTGCCCAGTGGCGCGAGAAGCTCGAGCATCTCTCCAAGCTCGGCATGCCGTTCCTCGTGGCGCAGTCGCCCAGCGGGCAGATCCTCGGCTATGCACTCGTGCAGCCGATGTCGGCCAAGTCGGCGTACCGCTACAGCGTGGAGAACTCGATCTACCTCGGCCAGGCGGCGACGGGAAAGGGCCTCGGCCGCGCGCTCCTGGAGGCGCTGATCGCGGCCAGTGAGGCGGCCGGCATCCATCAGATGGTCGCGGTGATCAGCGACAAGGGGGCCGAGTCCTCCATCGCCCTGCACGAGAAGCTCGGCTTCGTCGAGGTCGGACGCATGGGACGCGTCGGCTTCAAGTTCGGCCGCTGGCTCGGCACGATCTACCTGCAGAAGCAGCTGTCGCCGGTGAAGAAGAAGCGCTCGCTGTTCTCGCGCTCGGAGCGCTCAGAGGGGTGAGGGCGCGGCGTCGCGGACCGCGTCGATCAAAGTGCGCCAGGCGCCCTCGGCGTCCGCCTCGCTGACGATCGCACGGTGGGAACGACCGTCGACGTGAGCTTCGATGGTCCAGGTGAATCGGTCGGCGCCCTGCGCGGTGGGGGCAGCGGCCGAGCTCGGGAGATGCTCGCCGCTGTCCTCGGCATCCCAGGGGCAACGTTCCACGAGCTGCTTCCAGCGCGCACTCTCGTGGGGAGGTGCCGAGAGGTGCCAGCGGCGCGTGAATCCCGCGACGCCGCCGGAGCGGACCATGCTCACGGTCAGGGCGTGCGGATCGGCGTCATTCGCGGTCTCCGGCAGATCGCGTGGATCGGGATGGTTCGTCACGGCCGGTCACACCGACGGCGTTCCACGCGGTGCGGACGGCGTCGGCTTCCTCCGATCTCTCACCGTACTCCCGCTGCGCGACCGCCGTGGTCGCCGCCGCGAACGCCGAGAAATCCGCCGTCGGCGGCACGGCGCCCTGCGTCACCGTGAGGTACCAGATGCGGCCCGCTCGTTCCCACGCGTGACCGCCGAGCGCGGTGGCGACGAGGTGGAAGGCCTTGTTCGGGATGCCGGAGTTGATGTGCACGCCGCCGTTGTCCTCGCTCGTGCGGACGTAGTCGCGCATGTGGGCGGGCTGAGGGTCTTTGCCGAGAACATCGTCGTCGTAGGCCGTGCCGGGTGCCTTCATCGAGCGCAGCGCCACGCCCTGAACGGCGTCGGTGAAGATGCCGGCCCCGATCAGCCACGACGCCTCCGCGGCGCTCTCACCGGCGCGATGCTGCTCTGTCAGCGCGCCGAAGACGTCGGCGACGGATTCGTTGAGCGCTCCCGACTGTCCCTGGTACTCGAGACCGCCGCCGTGCTCGATCACGCCGTGGCCGAGCTCGTGCCCGATGACGCTGATCGAAGAGGTGAAGCCCCGGAACACCTCACCGTCGCCGTCGCCGAAGACCATCCGCTCGCCGTTCCAGAACGCGTTGTCATAGCGGTCGCCGTAGTGCACGCTCGCCGCGAGGGTTCCGCCGGCGCCGTCGATCGAGCGGCGTGCGAACGCGTCCCAGAACAGCTCGAAGCTCGCGCCCAGCCCCTCGAAGGCCTCGTTCACGGCGACGTCGGCGACGGCCGGGTCGTCTTCGCCGCGCACGCGCACGCCGGGAAGCGTTTCGCGGTGCTGCGCGTCGGAGATGACGCGGTCGGGCGCCGGCTCTCCCTGCAGGATGAGGGCGTCGCCGTCGACCGACAGATCGAGCCGTGCCCGACCGCGCGCGGGCGCTGGGTGGGAGGGCCGTGCGATCGCCAGGGTCGCGCGGGCGGCCTCTGCGGCGTTCGCGAGGTGCGGCGCGTCGGTGGCGGCCAGGCGAGACAGCAGGTACGGCGGAACGATGGCGAACATGGCGTCACCCTACGCCCGGCATCCGACGTGCGCGCCTGTCCGATGCCTCGCCCACGCAACGATCAGTCCCGCGGTGGGTCGATCACCGGGATGGAGGCGAGCAGCCGACGCGTGTAGGCGACCTGCGGCGCGAGCAGGACCTTCTCCGTCGGGCCCTCCTCGACGATGCGGCCGTCCTTCATGACGATCACCTCGTCGCAGAGGTTCTGCACCACGCCGATGTCGTGCGACACCATCACGAGGGTGAGCTGTTCGCGCTGGCGCAGCTCGCGCAGCAGCTCGAGGATCTGCGCGCGTACGGTGACATCGAGCGCCGACAGCGGCTCGTCGCCGACGAGGATGCGCGGGCGGTGCACGATCGCGCGCGCCAGGGCGATGCGCTGGCGCTGCCCGCCCGAGAACTCGTGCGGGTAGCGGTCGGCCATCGCCGCCTCGAGGCCGACCGCCTCGAGCACCTCGCGCACGCGCGCACGACGATCGCCCGGGATCTCCAGCGCCCAGAGCGGCTCGCCGATGATCCTTCCGACGCTCATCCGGGGATCGAGCGAGGCATAGGGGTCCTGGAACACGACGCCGGTCTCGCGTCGCAGCCAGTGCAGCGAGCGCGCAGAGGCCCTCGCATCCACCGTGCGTCCGGCCACCGTCACCGTGCCGGTCGTGGGCGTGTCCAGCCCCAGCAGCACACGCACGAGCGTGGACTTGCCCGAGCCCGACTCGCCGATGATGCCGACGGCGGAGCCCTCGAAGACGTCGATGTCGGCGTCCTCGAGCGCCGTGGTCCATCGTGCCCGCTCGAACAGTCCGGTTCCGCGTTGGCGGAAGCGACGGCTGACGGCCCGCGCGCTCAGCAGGGCGGCCGCACTCATGCCGCACCCCCCGGTCGCCACAGCGTCGCGGTGGCATCGCGCAGCAACCCCTGGGTCACCGGTGATGCCGGCGCGGTCAGCAGACGTGAGAGCGGACCGTGCTCGACCACGCGACCGTGTTCGAGTACGACGGCGTGCGTGGCGATCTGGGAGAGCACCGCCAGGTCGTGCGTGATGAACACCAGCGACATGCCGTCCCTCGCGACGAGGCCGGCGAGCAGCTCGAGCACCTCGGCCTGGATCGTGACGTCGAGCGCCGTCGTCGGCTCGTCCGCGATCAGCAGGCGAGGACGGCAGGCGAGGGCCATGGCGATGGCCACCCTCTGGCGCTGACCGCCGGAGAGCTGGTGCGGGTAGCGGCGGACGATCTGGGCGGGTTCGGGAAGCCGAACCCGCTCGGCCTCTGCGATGGCGCGGGCCGCGGCATCCCTGCGCCCGAGGCCCTCGTGGATGCGCACGGACTCGGCGATCTGGCGGCCGACGGTGCGGATCGGATTGAGGGCGGTGCGCGGCTCCTGGAAGACGATGCCGATCTCATCGCCGCGCAGTCGGGCGAGCTCGCGGTCCGGCAGACCGATCAGCTCGCGCTCGTTCCATCGGATGCTGCCCGTGGCCGTGGCGGCGTCCGGCAGCAGGCCGAGGATCGCGAGGGCGGTGAGGGACTTGCCCGACCCCGACTCTCCGATCAGGCCCACGCGCGCGCCGTCGGGGACGTCGAAGGAGATGTCGTCCACGACGCGGCGACCGTCGATCTCGATCGACAGATTGCGCGCCACCAGGCTCACGAGATCACCGCCGTCGTGTGGGTCTGCGCCGCCGTGCGCCGACGCGTGAGGGTGGGGTCGGTCGCCTCGCGCAGTGCGTCCCCGAGGAGGTTGAGCCCCAGCACCGTGATCGTGATCGCCAGTCCCGGCCAGACGACGCTGAGCGGGTGCACGGAGATGTACTGCTGCAGATCCTTCAGCAGCAGCCCCCAGCTGGGCTCGGTGAGCGGGGCGCCGAAGCCGAGGTAGCTGAGCCCGGCCTCGGCGAGCACGGCGACGGCCATGCCCCACGACAGCTGCACGATGAACACCGGCGGGGCGTGGCCGGCAGGGCGGCGGTCGCCCGCTTCGCCTTCGGCACGTCATCGCCGACACCGAGGCGCGCGAGGTCGCGCATCTCATGC
>NZ_BADB01000454.1:0-2048 GCF_000333415.1 Microbacterium sp. B24
CGGCCGATCCGTCGCATCGACGGACTGTCGGACTTCCGCGAGGGCATCTTCATGAACTACCGCGACGGGCTCTACCACCTGACGTACTCGATCGATGACACGGGGTCACCGGACTACCGGGTGGGATACGCGACGTCGACGAGCATCGACGGGCCATGGCAGTATCGCGGCGTGATCCTGCAGAAGAACGCGTCGCTCGGCATCCTCGGCACGGGGCACAGCTCGATCATCAACGTGCCGGGCACCGACGACTGGTACATCGCCTACCATCGTTTCGCCATTCCCGGTGGCGACGGCACCCACCGCGAGACGACCATCGATCGTCTGACGATCGGTCCCGACGGCTCGTTCCAGCCGGTGACGCCGACGCTGTCGAGCGTCGCCCCGGAGGCCGTTCCGTCGGGTCCGACGCCGACGCCGACCCCGAGCCCGACGGGAAGCCCGACGGCATCCCCGTCGCCGTCCGCTACGGTGTCGCCCAGCGCGTCTCCGTCTGCGTCCCCGTCGCCGCGTGTCGAGGTGTCGGCCTCGACGGTCGAGCGCGGTGGTTCGGTGCGGATCACGGTCTCGGGCCTGCATCCGGGGGAGCAGGTGACGGCCGAGTTGCACAGCGATCCGATCCGGATCGGCGGCATCCCCACGGCCGATGCCTCGGGCCGCGTGGCGTTCGACGTGCAGGTGCCGTCGTCGCTGCCGGTGGGTGCGCACACGGTGTTCGTCTGGGACGGTGCCGGTGTGTTGATCGCGCAGGTGCCGCTGCAGGTGCTGCCCGCGGGACAGCTGGCCGTGACCGGTGCGCAGGCTCCGTGGGCGTTCGCCCTCTTCGCGGCGCTGCTGCTGATGGGAGGCGTCGGCCTGCGGGTCGTGCGTCCCGCTCGGGGCCGCACGTCGGCCTGACCCGACGAGATGCGGGTGGTGGTGCGATCTGCGCCGCCACCCGCATCTCCATGTGCGCAGGTCCGCGGACACCGCGACGGCGGGTGACCGACCGGCGCAGGACGGCAGGGATTCGTGAGCCACCGCCGCGGCGGCCCGAGGCCGGATCAGCTCTGCAGCAAGCGGCGCAGGTGCGCTCCGACGGCGGCCGTCTCGATGAGGAAGCCGTCGTGGCCGAAGTCGCTGGAGAGCACGACCGCGCCGTCGTCGATCGTCGAGCGGATGCCGCGCGCGATGCGGTGCTGTCCATCGATCGGGAACAGGCGGTCGCTATCGGTGCCGAGCACGAGCGTCGTCGCGGTGACACGCGCGAGGGCATCCTCGACCCCGCCACGGTCGCGTCCCACGTCGTGGGAGTTCATTGCCTCGACCAGCGTGATGTAGGTGTTCGCGTCGAAGCGGCGCGTGAACTTGTTGCCGTGGAAGTCGAGATAGCTCTCCACGGCGAAGCGGCCCCCGTGACCGAGCGGGCTCTTTCCCGACTGCCACGAGCGCTGGAAGCGCTGGTTGAGTTCGGTGGGGCTCCGGTAGTTCAGCAGGGCCATGCGGCGGGCGAGCGCGAGGCCGCGATGCGGTCCCTCGCCGTCGGGAGCGTCGTAGTACTCACCGTCGACGAAGCGCGGATCGATCTGGATGGCTTCCAGCTGCACGCCGTTGAGCGCGATCTGGTCGGCCGTCGTCGTCGGCGGAGAGGAGAGTACGGCGAGCCGCGCGACGCGCTCGGGCTGGCCCACACCCCACTCGAGCGCGTGCATGCCGCCCATCGAGCCGCCGACGACCGCGGCCCACACGTCGATGCCGAGCGCATCCGCAAGGCGCACCTGGGCGGCGACCTGGTCGCGGATGGTCAGGTACGGAAAGCGTCCCGCCCATTCGTACCCGTCGGGGGCGATCGACGACGGTCCCGTCGAGCCCTGGCATCCACCGAGCATGTTCGGGGCGACGACGAACCAGCGGTCGGTGTCGATGGGGGCGCCCGGGCCCACGATGTCGTCCCACCGCCCGCGGTGGGATGACGGGGTCCCGCGGCGCCGCGCACGTGACTGTCGCGCGTGAGGGCATGCAGCACGAGCACCGCGTTGTCACGGCCCGGCGACAGCTTGCCCCAGGTC
>NZ_BADB01000453.1:0-2650 GCF_000333415.1 Microbacterium sp. B24
CATCTACGACCGTGCCCTGAGCGCCGGCGATGTCGCTGCCCTCGTGCCCACGGCATCGGAACGGGTGACCCGCGACGCCGCCCAGCTCGACCTGGGCGCGCGGGACGCGGTGACGACGAACCTCACCCTTCCGACCTCCGCGCCGAACGGCTCGACCATCTCGTGGGCGACCTCCGACGCCGGTGTCATCTCCACCGCCGGCGTCGTGACACGCCCCACGGCAGGGCAGAACGACGCGACCGTCGTCCTGACGGCGACGCTGTCGCTGAACGGCGCGACGGAGCAGAAGAGCTTCGACGTCACCGTGAAGGCCATGCCGGATGACGCGAGAGCGGTCGACGCCGCCCTCGGCGCGGTCTCGATCCCGAGTGCAGATGACGTGCGCGGCAACATCACACTGCCGGCCTCCGCGGGCGATGTCGCTCTCAGCTGGGTATCCAGCGACCCGTCGGCGGTCTCCACCGACGGTGTCGTCGTGCGCGGCGAGGCCGACACCACCGTCACCCTCACGGTGACGGCCACGCGCGGTTCCGTCAGCCGCACCCGCGACATCGTGCTCACCGTGCGCGCGGCCGCGCACATCGGCCCCTTCGCGGGCTACACGTTCTCGTACTTCACCGGAAACAGCGTGGCGGGGGAGAACATCTACTTCGCCGCGAGCAACGGCAACAATGCGCTGTCGTGGACCGACCTCAATGGGGGCCGTCCGGCGCTGACGTCGACCTACGGCGAGAAGGGCCTTCGTGACCCGTTCATCCTCCGCTCGCCCGAGGGTGACACGTTCTACCTGATCGCGACCGACCTCTCGATCGGGCGCAATGGCGACTGGGGGCGCGCGCAGCGCCAGGGCTCGAAGTACATCGAGGTGTGGGAATCGCACGACCTCGTGAACTGGAGCGCGCAGCGCCACGTCAAGATCGGTCCGGACAACGCCGGCAACACGTGGGCACCTGAGGCCTACTACGACGACCAGCTCGGCGCCTACGTGGTCTTCTGGGCGGCCTCGCTGTTCGGGGAGAACGACCCGAAGCACGAGGGCGGCTTCTACCAGACCATGATGTACGCGACGACGCGCGACTTCGTGACCTTCAGCGAGCCCAAGGTCTGGCAGGACCTCGGAGCGTCGCGCATCGACTCGACCGTGCTGAAGGTGGGCGACACCTACCAGCGCTTCACGAAGGATGAGGGCAGCGTCACCGGGTGCGCGGACATCATCCAGGAGTCGTCGAAGAGCCTCACCGCCGTCGATGACCGTTCCCAGCCCGGCTGGAGCGCCACGAACCGCAACTGGAAGCTCGTCGACAGCTGCATCGGCCGCGACGCCGGTGTGCGCGGCGCGGTCGAGGGTCCGACGATCTTCGCCGCCAATCCGGGTGACACCTCGCCGTACAAGTACTACCTCTTCGTCGACGAGTACGGCGGCCAGGGGTACATCCCGCTGGGTACCAACGACATCACCGCTCCGGACTGGAAGATCGCCGGGGGTGCCAACCTGCCGCCCAGTCCGCGCCACGGCACGGTCATGCCGGTGACGGCCAGCGAACTGGAGGCGCTGCGTGCGAACCTGCCCGCAGGCCCCGACCCGGTGACGGCGAACGAGAAGGGTGAAGTGCTGCGCTACGACTTCACCGACGGCTCGGGTGCCACGCTCCACGATCGCTCCGGCGCGGGTCGCGACGCGAAGATCATGGGGGATGCCGTGTGGTCCAACGGCAGCCTGACCTTCGACGGTGCCAACGACTACGTCCAGATGCCCGACAACGTGCTCGCCGGCGTCACCGACGTCACGGTGGATGCCGAGCTGCGCATCGATTCCGCCCAGGCGAACCCGTACTTCCTGTACGGCTTCGGCAACACCGCGGGCAACGAAGGCAACGGCTACCTGTTCGCGACCGGCGACGGCACCTACCGCGGCGCCATCGCTCGCGGCAACTACACGACGGAGCAGAACGCGCAGTCCGGCTCGGCCCTACCGCGCAATCGCTGGGTGCACCTCACCTACACCCTCAGTGGGGGCACGGCGCGTCTGTACCTGGACGGCGTGCAGGTCGCGGTGAACACCGACATGACCGTCACGCCCGCCGACCTCGGCAACGGCTCCACGGTGGCGAACGTCATCGGCAAGTCGCTCTACGCCCCCGACAACCTCTTCCGCGGGCAGTACCGGGAGTTCGCGCTCTACAACCGCGCACTCTCGCCGCAGGAAGTGCTCGACCAGTCGGGTAACCAGGATGTGCTCGGCGCGGTGAGCCTCGCCGACGAGAGTGCGCTGAAGATGGCGCCGATCGTCGACGCGGACACGCGTACCGTGACCTTCCCGGTCGTTCGCGGCACCGACCTGTCGACGCTGCAGCCGGTGTACGCCACGGCATCCGGCGTCACGGCCTCGCCCGCATCGGGGGTCGCCCGTGATCTGCGCTCACCCTCGACCGTCGCGCTGAAGCGCGACGGCAAGGACGACGTGGTCTGGACGCTGAAGGCCGTCGAGGTGAAGAGCCCGGTTCTTCCCGGTCTCTACGCCGACCCGAACATCGCGGTGTTCGGCGACACCTACTACATCTACGCGACGAGCGACGGTGTGCCGGGCTGGGGTGGGAACACCTTCTACGTCTGGAGCTCCAAGACCTCGTGGACTGGAAGCGCTCGGAGC
>NZ_BADB01000452.1:0-3838 GCF_000333415.1 Microbacterium sp. B24
CCCGTGCGGTGTCGAGCATCGTGGGCGAGCTCGTCTCGGAACGCTGAGTTCGCCTCCCTAGGATGGGGAATGATGAGGCGGAGCGTGCTGTGGGCAGCTTCCGCGATCGTTCACGTCGGTGTCGCTTGGCTCGGCTTCGTCCTGCCCAACGAGCCCATGGGAGACGTCTACCGCGTCTACGAGCCGTGGTCGACGAGCGCGCTGCAGGGGCACGGCATCGTCGGCATCGACCAGTCGTGGGTGTATCCGCAGCTCGCGCTGCTGCCCATGCTGCTGGCGCACGCGTTCGCGTGGATCGCCGGGTACACCGTCGGCTGGGCGATCGTCGTCATCGCCGCGGATGCCGTCGCCTTCGCGGTGCTCATCGGGCGCGCGCGCTCGGCGGGGCGTGTCACGGCCGGGTGGTTCTGGCTCGCCTACATCGCGCTTCTCGGCCCCGTCGGCCTGTACCGGCTCGACGGTTTCACCGTGGCCCTGGTCGTGCTCGGCTGCCTCTGGCTCGTCGGACGGCCGTGGCTGGCGTCCGTGCTGCTGTCCGTCGCGACGTGGATGAAGGTCTGGCCGGCGGCGGTCCTGGCCGCCGCCGTCGTGGCTCTCCGGCGGCGCGGCGCCCTCGTCGGCGGCGCCGTGCTCGTGACCGCGCTGACCCTGCTGGTGATCGCCGCACTGGACGGTGCGGCCAACGCGTTCGGCTTCATCGGAGACCAGACCACGCGCGGTCTGCAGGTGGAGGCCCCGGTGAGCATGCCGTACCTGTGGGGGGCGCTCCTCGGCATCCCCGGATTCGGGGTGTACTACGACCAGCACCTCCTGACCTTCCAAGTGAAGGGCACGCAGATCGATCCCGTGATCGCCGCAATGACTCCCGCGCTCGTCGTGGCGATGCTCGTGGTCGCGGGGCTCGGGGTGTGGGCCGTGACGCGCGGCGTGCGGTACGCGACGCTGTTCCCGACGCTCTCGCTCGCCTTCGTTCTCGGGTTCATCGTCTTCAACAAGGTGGGCTCGCCGCAGTACCTCTGCTGGCTGGTGCCGTCGGTGGTGCTCGGGCTCGTCATCGATCGCCGCCGCTGGATGGCCCCGGCGTCGACGGCGCTGTTCGCCGCGCTGCTCACGCAGCTCGTCTACCCCCTGACCTACAACGGCGTCCTCTACCCGCAGCTCGTGCCGGTGAGCCTTCTGACTCTTCGCAACCTCGTTCTCTGCGCGATGTTCGTGTGGATGATCGTGCGCCTCGTCTCCGTTGCCCGCCATGCCCCCGCCTCGACGCTTTCGACGCGGGCGCTCCCCGAGAACGCCGCGACGGGGCTCGTTCCCTGATCCCGGTCCCGCCGACCCGAACCCGCCGACCCGAAGGAGCCCCATGCTCGTCGCCTTCTCCGTCGCTCCGAGCGGCACCGCCACTCCCGCCGGGGCCGCCGCCGACGGCTCTGTGCACGACGCGGTCGCCGCGGCCGTGAAGGTCGTCCGTGACTCGGGACTACCGCACCGCACGACCTCGATGTTCACCGAGATCGAGGGGGAGTGGGACGAGGTCTTCGCGGTCGTGAAGGCCGCGACCGATGCCGTCATGCCCTTCGGCTCACGCGTCTCGCTGGTGCTCAAGGCCGACATCCGCCCCGGCCGCGTCGGAGAGCTCGACGGCAAGATCGAGCGGTTGGAAACCGCGATCGCGGCCCTGGAGGCCGACAGCGATGGCGGCCCGGAGGCTGCCGACGACCGGTAGCATGAGCCGGTGATCTCCTCGACCCCGTCGAGGGGTGCGGCGATGTGGGCGCTCCTCTCCCTCGCCATCGGCTCGTTCGGCATCGGCATGACCGAGTTCGTCGTCATGGGCCTGCTCCCGAACATCTCCGCCGACCTGCTGCCGGCGACGTGGGCCTCCTCTCCTGAGGACGCCGTCGCGCAGGCGGGGTGGCTCATCACCCTGTACGCGCTCGGCGTCGTCATCGGCGCGCCGACGATCGCGGGCGTCGTGGCGAAGTATCCACGCCACCGTGTGATGCTGGCGCTGGCGGCGGCCCTGACGCTCGGCAACACGCTGACGCTGCTGGCTCCGACCTTCGAGCTGGTCGCGGCATCCCGCGTGCTGGCCGGGCTGCCGCACGGCGCATACTTCGGTATCGGCGCCCTTGTCGCCGCCGACGTCATGGGGCCGGGAAACCGCGCCAAGGGCGTCGCCTTCGTGCTCACGGGCCTCACGGTCGCCAACGTCGTCGGTGTGCCGTTCGGCACCTTCCTCGGCCAGCGCTTCGGGTGGCGGATCGCATTCCTCGTCGTCGCCCTCATCTTCGCCCTCGCCGCAGTGATGATCGCGCTGACCGTGCCGGCCCATGCGGGCGATCCCGGACGGACGCTCCGCGCGGAGCTGCGCGCGCTGCGGATCGGCCAGGTATGGCTGACCCTGGGGGTCGGTGCGGTCGGGTTCGGCGGGTTCTTCGCGGCCTACAGCTACGTCGCGTCGATCGTCACCGATGTCGCGGGAGCTCCCGCCGCGGTGGTGCCGGTGATCCTCATCGTCATGGGTATCGGCATGACGATCGGAAATCTCGTCGGCGGCCACCTTGCCGATCGCGACCTCAAACGCACGATGCTGGCGGGCCTCGGCGCTCTCATCGTGGTGCAGGCGCTCCTCGCCCTCACTGCGGGTGCGCTGATCGCGCTCGGGCTGTTCATCTTCTTGGTCGGCTTCGTGTCGTCGGTGTTGAGCCCGTCGATTCAGACACGGCTGATGGACGTCGCGGGCGACAACCAGTCCATCGCCGCGGCGCTGAACCACTCCGCGCTGAACATCGGCAACGCCACCGGGGCGTTCCTCGGTGGCGTCGTGATCGCGGCCGGCTTCGGCTTCGTCGCACCGGTCTGGGTGGGAGCGCTGCTCGCGGCATCCGGCCTCGTGCTCGCCCTCGTGAGCTTCGGGCTCGAGTCGCGCTCCGCGCGAGCCACCGCCGCGGCAGATCACACGATCTGATCGACTGTGGGATCGCTTCCGTCGGCGACCCGGAAAGTCAGGCGTGACACCGGTCGAGAGTGAGCGCTAACATTGCGAAGCCGACATCGCTGTCGGAAGCAGCAATGACGCTCGTTCGAGAGGATCACCCCACCGTGTCGAACCCGCACACGCAGGCGGCCCCACGCCGCCGCACCACGTGGCTCGCCCTCGCGGCGGCAGCAGCCCTCATCGCTGGCCCGCTGGCGGTTCCGGCCGTCGCCGCCGCGGACCCTGGCACGGGATTGGTCGCGCACTACGAACTCGATGAGACGGGCGCCGCCACGGTGGCCGTGGACTCGTCGGGCAACCAGCGCGACGCCACGTACGTCGGAGGCCCCACGCTGACCGGAGGCGAAGGCGTCCGCCTCGACGGCGCCGACGACTACGTCAAGCTGCCCGACAACATCATGGCCGGGCTGAGCTCGATCACTGTCAGCGCCGAGGCTCTCGTGCGGCCCGAACAAGGGGGCTCCTACTTCATCTGGGGCTTCGGCAACACTGGAGGCGACGGCGTCGGCAACGGCTACCTGTTCACGACCGGCAACGACTACCGGGCATCGATCTCCGACCGCAACTGGACCGGCGAGCAGGGCGTCAACAGTGGCACGGCGCTGCCGCGCGGAGTGTGGAAAACCCTGACCTACACACTGGACTCGGCATCCAAGACGAGCCGTCTGTACCTCGACGGGGTCGAGGTGGCGAAGAACACCAACACGACGCTGACGCCCGCCGCCATCGGCAACGGCGTCACGACCGCCGACTACATCGGGCGATCGGTGTACAACGCCGACGCGCGGCTGGCGGGCAGTGTTCGCGACTTCCGCATCTACGACCGTGCCCGAGCGCCGG
>NZ_BADB01000451.1:0-1764 GCF_000333415.1 Microbacterium sp. B24
GAGCAGGCCGAGAAGAACGTGCGGGCCATCATCGAGGAGTCGACGACGGCGGAGCCGGGCACGGAGGCGCGCAAGATCGGCGACCTGTTCGCGAGCTTCATGGACACCGAGCGCATCGAGACGCTCGGGGCCGAGCCCCTCGCGGCGCAGTTGGCCCGGGTGGACGTCATCGACTCCATCCCGGCGCTGCTGCGCACCGTCGGCGAGATGGAGCGGGAAGGCGTCGGCAGCATGATCGGCGTCTACATCGAGCCCGACCCGGGAAATCCCGAGCGTTACGTCGCGTTCTTCGTGCAGTCGGGACTGTCGTTGCCGGACGAGAGCTACTACCGCCTCGACAACTTCGACAAGACCCGCGTCGCCTTCCGCGACTACGTGCAGACGGTTTTCGGCCTCGCCGGGGTGGGTGCGCAGGGTGAGGATGCCGGGCGGCAGGCCGACCGCGTGCTGGCGCTGGAGACCGAGCTGGCGACCCACCACTGGGACAACGTGCGCACGCGCGACGCCGTCGCCACGTACAACCTCATGACGTGGGATGACGTGCAGCGGCTCGTCGGCGTCGACCTCGCGCCGTGGCTGGATGCGGTCGCCCCTGGACGCCGCGACGGCTTCGCCGACATCAACGTGAACGAGCCCAGCTACTTCGAGGGCCTGGGTTCGCTGCTCGTCGAGGATCGCCTCGAGGACTGGAAGGCGTGGCTGCGGCTGCACATCGTGCGGGCCTCCGCGGCGTTCCTGTCGTCGGACTTCGTCGACGCGAACTTCGCGTTCTACGGCACCGAGCTCACGGGCGTTCCTGTCAACCGCGAGCGCTGGAAGCGCGGCGTCAGCTTCGTCGAGGCGGCGATGGGCGAGGCCGTGGGCAAGTATACGTCGAGGGTCACTACCCGCCCGCGGCCAAGGAGTCGATGGACGAGCTCGTCGGAAACCTCATCGAGGCCTACCGGCGTTCGATCGAGACCCTCGACTGGATGACCCCCGAGACCCGTGGCCGCGCCCTCGAGAAGCTCGACGCCTTCACGCCGAAGGTCGGCTACCCCGTGACGTGGAAGGACTACTCCGCGCTCGAGGTCGACGGCGCCGATCTGATCGGCAACGTGCGTCGCACGAACGCGTGGGAGCACGAGCGGCAGATCGCGAAGCTCGGCGCCCCCATCGACCGCGACGAGTGGTACATGACGCCCCAGACGGTCAATGCGTATTACAACCCGCTGATGAACGAGATCGTGTTCCCCGCGGCGATCCTGCAGTACCCGTTCTTCGAGCTGGACCGGGATGCCGCGGCCAACTATGGCGGCATCGGCGCCGTGATCGGCCACGAGATCGGCCACGGCTTCGACGACCAGGGGTCGGCCTTCGACGGCACCGGTGCGCTTCGCGACTGGTGGACGGATGACGACCGCGTCGCGTTCGAGCAGCGCACGGGTGCCCTCATCGCCCAGTACGACGAACTCGTGCCCCAGGGCCTCGCCGCGGAGCACCACGTCAACGGCGCCCTGACGATCGGCGAGAACATCGGGGATCTCGGCGGACTCGGCATCGCGATCAAGGCCTATCGCCTGTCGCTCGGCGCCGACACGACCGACGAGGATGCCGATGGTCCCGTGATCGACGGCTACACCGGCATTCAGCGGCTGCTGCTCAGCTGGGCGCAGATCTGGCAGCAGAAGGGTCGCGAGGCCGAGACGATCCGCCTGCTGACGATCGATCCGCACTCGCCCAACGAGTTCCGGACTCTAGAGGATCCCCGGGACCGAGCTCAAT
>NZ_BADB01000450.1:0-951 GCF_000333415.1 Microbacterium sp. B24
CAGTCCGACTCGCCGCTGGTTCCCGCGAAGGTGAAACTGGCCACGGAGGGCAGTCGTCGCGTGGCGTGGCCCGTGAGCCGGGACGACGCAACGAGGCCGAGCACGCGGGCGATGAACCGATCGCGCAACGCGCCGACGCGAGCCGCTGCGGCCACGCGCTCGCGCTCCGCGATCTCCAGTGCTGTCGCGATCTCGAAGATCCCACGGCGGCGCTGCAGGCCGATCTCGCGGCGGCGGTGTCGGCGACCGCGTGGCCCGATCTGCATCCGTCGATCGATGAGGTGATGGCGCAGTCGTCGGGAGCCAATCCCGCGCACGACTGCTTCGCGCCGACGCCGCAGCCGGATGCCGCCGCGTGCACGTGGGGGAGCGGCGATGCTCCGCGGCACCTGTACCTCGTGGGTGACTCGACAGCGATGGCGTATGCGCCGGCGCTGAAGGCGCTCGCCGAGCAGAGCGGGGGAGCGATCCGCGTCACGACGGTCGGGCTCTATGGATGTCGGTTCACCGACGTGCTGGTGCAGAACGACGACCCCGCGGTGATGCAGGCGTGCACGCAGCGCAAGAACGACGTCGCCGCGATGATCGCCGCCGACCACCCCGAGCAGGTGCTGGTCTCGAACGCGTACACGCTCGGGCGCACGGCGGACGGGCGCGACCTGAGCGCGGTAGATCTGATCGCCGCAGAGGCAGCAGAGATGGCGCGGTACGGGATGCCGGGCCGCATCGTCTACCTCGAGGCGCCGCCGGAGGGCGCGCCGCTCGGCAACTGCTACACGCGGGTCGGGTCGCCGTACGCGTGCGCGACGAGCGTCACGCCGGTGTGGCGCGATATGCAGACGGCGACGGCGGGCGCCGCGGCGGCGTCGGGCGATCGTCTGGTCGATGCGCTGGTCTTCACATGCTGGCAGGACGTGTGCCCGGCGTTCGCGGGGACGTTGCCCATCCGCT
>NZ_BADB01000449.1:0-3798 GCF_000333415.1 Microbacterium sp. B24
GGTCGCGGTGCCAGCTCGGTGTCCTCTCACCGGACCGGAAGCGCTCGAGGCGGCGGACCGCATCGACACCGTCGTGCTCGACAAGACCGGCACGGTCACCGAGGGCGCGATGACGGTCGACGCCGTCACGCCCATCGGCGGAGCGGATGCCGACGAGGTGCGACGACTCGTCGGATCGCTGGAGAAGGCCTCGGAGCATCCGATCGCGCGTGCGGTCGCGGCACTCGCGACCGCGCCGCAGGAGGTCGGCGCGTTCACCGGTCACGCCGGTCTCGGCGTGACCGGGATCGTCGACGGCCACCGCGTGTTCGCTGGTCGGCCGGCCTTCGCCCGTGCTCAGGCGCCGGGCTCGGGCGCGGACGTCATCGGCGCGGTCGACGCCGCCGTCGACGCCGCTCAGCGGCGCGGCGCGACCGCCATCGTCGCAGGCTGGGACGACCGCGTTCGCGGCGTCGTGGTCGTCGCCGACAGCGTTCGCAGCGACAGCGCGCGCACCGTCGCGGCGCTGGAGTCCCTGGGCCTGAACCTCGTGCTGTTGACCGGCGACAACGCGGGCGCCGCGCGCGCGGTCGCCGACGCCGTCGGCATCCGCGAGGTCGTCTCGGGCGTTCTCCCGGAAGGCAAGGTCGCCGAGATCGAGCGGTTGCGCGCCGGCGGACACCGGGTCGCCATGGTCGGTGACGGTGTGAACGACGCCGCCGCGCTGGCGACCGCTGACCTCGGCATCGCCATGGGATCCGGCACGGATGCGGCGATGCATGCGAGTGACATCGCCGTCACCGGCAGCGGCTTGTCGCCGGTGCTCACCGCGATCGGCCTCAGCAGACGCACGATGCGCATCATCCGCGGCAACCTGTTCTGGGCCTTCGCCTACAACGTCGCCGCGCTGCCGCTGGCGGCGTTCGGTGTGCTCAACCCGATGATCGCCGGCGCGGCCATGGCCTTCTCGAGCGTCTTCGTCGTGCTCAACAGCCTGCGGCTGCGCCGCTGACCCGGCCGCCGCTCGCGGCGGTGGGGGAGGGCGCGCTAGACTGACGACGAGGTCCGCCCCGTTCGTCGCCGCAGCTCGCAGAAGCGAGTACCCGCAGCCGGAGGATCCGCACCTCGCCCCACCCCGCGGCGACCGCTGCGGAACGACTGACCGGTCATCCGACCGGACCTCCGCCGGTTTTCCGGCGCTTCACGCTCAGGAGGAGCATGCCGACCACGGCATCCACTGCCACCGCGTCCCGCCGACGCGGCTCGTCCCATCGCGGGTCATCCGCCCGTCGCGACGACGACGCCCCGCTGATCCCGATCCTCGCCCGCAAAGTGCGCGAGGTCGAGGCGAAAGCCCAGAAGGGCAAGCTGGGTCCGACCAACCGCGTCAAGTTCCAGGTCATCGCCTTCCTCGTTCGCGAGGAGCGCGCGCGTGTGAAGGCCGACGAGGCCGTCCCCGCAGCGGCGCGGGCCGAGCTGCTCAAGCGCCTCGACGGCGTCGCGACCATCCTCGCCAAGACCGCCGCGCGCGACACCTCGCTCATCCAGCTGCTCGAGGTCGATCAGGCCACCTCTCCGGTCGCCAAGCGCATGCGTCGCGACTGGCTGCTCGAGTCGGGCGCGGAGCTGCCCGATGACGAGCTGATCATCACCGATGCGGCGCCCGCCGCCCAGAGCTGGGGACAGACCCCGGTGGTTCCGGCCGCGCTGGCGGAGCGCCAGGTCGTGCCGCCGCAGATCGAGGCGCGCCGCGAGGCGAATCCCTTCCTGGCGCCCGACGTCGCGCTGCGCGCACCGGCATCCACGGCCCGCCGCCGGCTGGACGGCTGGGAGTTGATGGGACCGCTGTACAAGGCGTTCGAGACGGGGGCCGGCGGCGCCACTGCCTCAATGGAGCTTCCGCCCGTCCCCGAGTTCGATCGGATCTCTCCCAAGGGCTCGAGATCATGCCGCACCAGTCCCGCTTCCTGGAGGCGGTGCGAGCCGGTCACGGGTCGTTCCTTCTGGCCGACGAACCGGGCCTTGGCAAGAACGCCCAGTCCGTGCTCGCGGCCTCGGTCGCCGAGGCGTATCCGCTGCTGGCGGTCGTGCCCAATGTCGTCAAGATGAACTGGGCGCGTGAGGTCGAGCGGTGGACGCCGCAGCGACGTGCGACCGTCCATCCACGGCGACGGCGACACCGTCGACGCGTTCGCCGACGTCTTCATCGTCAATTACGAGGTGCTCGATCGGCACCTGTCCTGGCTCGGCTCGCTCGGCCTGAAGGGCATGGTCGTCGACGAGGCCCACTTCATCAAGAACCTCAGCTCGCAGCGTTCCCAGAACGTGCTCGCCCTGGGCGGGCGCATCCGCGAGCAGGTGCGCAACCCGCTGATGCTCGCCCTCACGGGAACGCCGCTGATCAACGACGTCGAGGACTTCGACGCGATCTGGCGCTTCCTCGGCTGGACCAACGGCGAGAAGCCGGGCCCCGAGCTCATGGAGAAGCTCGACGCGACCGGATTCACACCGGCGGACAAGGCTTTCTACCCCGAGGCGCGCGACGCTGTGATCTCGATGGGCATCGTCCGTCGCAAGAAGAAGGACGTCGCAGCCGACCTTCCCGACAAGCTCGTCGCCGACCTGCCGGTGGAGCTCGACGACGAGTTCGGACGCTCGATCCGCGAAGCCGAGCGTGAGCTCGGGTCGCGCCTGGCGGCCAAGTACCGCCGCATCATCGAAGCGCGCGGCGACAAGGTGCTCATCGGCGAGGTCGACGAGGACATCGTCCGCCTCGTCGCGCACGGTGAGCTCGAAGAGGCGAAGGCGTCGGCCGCCGGCGCGGACAACGTCTTCACGATGGTCCGCAAGATCGGTCAGGCCAAGGCGCACCTCGCCGCTGACTACGCGGTGCAGCTGCAGCGCTCGGTCGGCAAGGTGGTGTTCTTCGCGAAGCACATCGACGTGATGGATGCCGCGGAGGCGCACTTCGCGGCATCCGGCCTGCGGACGATCTCCATCCGCGGTGATCAGACGACGACCGCCCGCCAGCAGGCCATCGACGCCTTCAACACCGACCCCGGTGTGGCGATCGCCGTCTGCTCGCTGACGGCGGCCGGCGTCGGACTGAACATGCAGGCGGCATCCAACGTCGTTCTCGCCGAGCTCTCGTGGACCGCCGCCGAGCAGACCCAGGCGATCGATCGGGTGCACCGCATCGGTCAGGACGAGCCCGTCACGGCATGGCGGATCATCGCCGCGCACACGATCGACACGAAGATCGCGGAGCTGATCGACTCGAAGCAGGGGCTCGCCCAGCGCGCCCTGGACGGCGCCCAGCTCGACCCCACCTCGAGCGATTCCGTGCAGCTGTCGGCGCTCATGCACCTGCTGCGCCAGGCGCTCGGCGCCGCCTGAGGCGGGCCGGGATTATCGACGGCGGATGCGGTGGCATCCGCCGTCGATACGGCGATAGTGTCGAGGAGGCAGCGTCGCCGAATCACATCCCGAATCACCAAAGGATCTCCACATGAAGATCGGTATCCTCACCAGCGGCGGAGACTGCCCCGGACTGAACGCGGTCATCCGCGGTGTGGTCCTCAAGGGCACCACGAACTACAACATCGAGTTCGTCGGCATCCGTGACGGCTGGCGTGGCGTCGTCGACGGCGACTTCTTCCCGCTGACCCGGCACGAGGTCAAGGGCCTCTCGAAGGTCGGGGGCACCATCCTCGGCACGAGCCGCACCAACCCCTACGAGGGTCCGCGCGGCGGCGCGGAGAACATCGCGAAGACGCTCTACGGCCACCACAGACTCTAGAGGATCCCCGGGACCGAGCT
>NZ_BADB01000448.1:0-440 GCF_000333415.1 Microbacterium sp. B24
AGCTCGGTCCCGGGGATCCTCTAGAGTCGAGCTTGATCTGGATGTCGTCGGCGTGCGTGAGGTACATGCTCGTGACACCGAAACGCCCCGAGGCGACCTGCTTGATGGCGCTGCGACGCTTCGCCGTGCCCCGCGCGATCGAACGCGATCAGGCCGAACCCGGCCGCGACCAGCGCGCGCGCCAGCCCGACGAAGACGCCGGTGGTCTCCACTCGCGATCCGCCGAAGCCGTGCAGCAGCACGACGGTCGGCCGCGGTGCCGGCTCGGCGCCCGTCGCGGCATCCGGAAGGTAGTGCGTGCCCCGCAGTGTGAGCGAGCGGACGGTGGTCTCGAAGGGGACGAGTCGCATGGGTGTTCTTTCGTCGGGGAAGCCGGTTCAGCGGGCCAGTGTCGCGGCAGACGCGTTCGCCTCGGATGCCGAGACCACGTCCGCCTCGAC
>NZ_BADB01000447.1:0-14194 GCF_000333415.1 Microbacterium sp. B24
AGCTCGGTCCCGGGGATCCTCTAGAGTCCGAAACGAGCCCGTCCGCCGTCGTGCCGTCGGTGACCGCATAGCTGAACGTCGCCGATCCCGTCGCTCCGGGGGCGACCCGCACCGCAAGGCGCTGGCGGTCGTCGGTGGTGGTCACGGTGCCGAAGGCGGGGTCGAGGCCGGTGACCGATGCGGGGTCGACGGCGAGGACGTCATCGTTGGGATCGTGGTCGTTCAGCAGGATCGGAAGGCTCACGAGGGCACCCGGCCGCACGCCGAACGCATCGTTCTCGGCGACCGGAGGGCGCGGGTCGATGATGGGCGGCGGCTTCTGGTCCGACGTCTTCGGCGCCGTCTTCACCTCGTCCTCGATGTCCCAGTTCTGGCTGGAGGGCAGCAGGCGCCCTTCCGGGACGGACCAGACCCACCCTGATCGCGCATCGTTGAGGATCACGCTGTCGCCGGCATCCACGAAGACGGGGCGACGCTGGGAGCCCAGACCCTGCCCGCCGTAGTCCAGTGGCACATCCCCTCCGGTGGAGGTCCACAGGGTGCCCCCGCGCGTGCCCTCGGCAAGCCACGCGGCGCTGATGACGCCGCCACGACTGACCGGACGGGCGGGGGTGCCTCGCGAGGTCGTGCTGTCACCGAAGATGCGCTCGGCCGCGACCGCGGAGACGGGAATGCGCACCAGACCCGTGTCGTCGGCGACGTAGACGGCATCGCCGTCCACCGCTGGTCGGCTGACCGCGATGGTGCCCGTCAGCGAGATCGTGCCCGTCCCACGGCTTGTCCAGAACCGTCCCGCACCGCTGCCGGCAGTGTCCAGGAGCACCCAGTCATCGCCGGCGGCAGTGAGGACGGGTCGCTCCACCGTGGCCGCGACCTTGTCGGCGGCGGCGACCCTTCCCGAGGCGAGGTCGATCCGCGAAACCGTGCCGGCCGACGCCGAATAGCTGAAGACAACGCCCGACGATGCGGCCGCGACGGCGGCGGCGGCCGGAACATCGATCGGCGCGGCGGGTCCGGCCGAGAGCCGCCCCGCGAAGACCGCCCCCGCATCGGTGCGGTAGGCCACGACGTCACCGGAGGCGTCGATGTCGGCCGTCCCGGCGGGCGCGGGCGTCGCGGTGCGCAGCCCCTCGGCGTCGAGATCGACCGGTGCGGCGTCGTCGATGCGCTCGACCTTGGCGTCGTTGTCGGTGAACATGTACGCACCGTCGGCGGAGGTGACGATCCGACTCGGATTGCTGACGGCGCGCACCGTGTCGATCTCTCCGATCGCGGTGTTCACGCGCGCGTAGCGCAGCGTGTCGGCCTGCAGAACCCACGCGGAGCTCTGCGACGGCGGGGTGCGCTGCGCGTCCAGGCCCGGCCACACCACGCTGACCCCGGCGATCAGCGCCGCCGTCGCGCCCGCGGCGGCGAGACCGACGATGCTGCCACGCCTCATCAGCGCATCACCGTCCACAGCGCCGCGGCCGCGGCCAGCAGTCCGCCGCCCACGACGAGGGCGCCGACGATCGAGAGCGCGATGACCCGCGGTGACCACAGCGCACGCGGCGCGGAGGCGCTCAGCCCCGTCGCGTCCTCATCCCCGCCGGGGGTGCGTCGGGCCGTGGGATCCGCCGTGGCGCGCCGACGCCCCTCCGCGACGCGGCTGCGCGCCGGTCCTCGTGCCGACACGTCGGTGAAGTCGATCGCGTCGGATGCCGGCATCCACTCCTCCGTCGGCACCTCCAGCGCCGTGGGCGCGATCCCGGCCGCGCGCTGCACCTCGCGGACGGCCTCGCCGAACTCCCGCGCCGAGGCGTAGCGACGGTCGGGGTCTCGGGTCATCGCCGTCGCGAGAACCTGCTGCAGCGCGTCGGGAACATCCGGGCGGGCGATCGGCACGAACGTCGCCCGCGCGATGCGGCGACGCATCAGCTCGCGGGTGTTCTGATCCTTCTCGCGCCGCTCGAACGGACTGTGCCCGGCCAGCAGCGAGTACACGGTCGCGCCCAGGCTCCACACCTCGCTCGCGATGGTGCCGCCACTGTGCTCGGCGACGACTTCCGGCGCGCTCCACGGAATCGACATCGCCAGGACGTCGGATGCCGCGCTGCGCTGCAACGACGCGGAGATGCCGAAGTCGGCCAGCACCGCCGACCCGAAAGTGGTCACCAGGATGTTGCTCGGCTTGATGTCGCGGTGGATGAGACCGGCGCGGTGCGCCGACTCGAGCGCACCGGCCAGACGTACGGCGACGGCCATCACCTCGTCCACCGGCATCCGCTCGATCCGGTAGCGCTGCGCGAGCGAGCCCGGACAGTACTCCATCACGATGTACGGCCGTCCGTCGGCGGAGATTCCGGCCTGGTAGACCGTGACGATCGCCGGGTGCGCCGACAGATGCGCCAGCACGTCGGCCTCGGCATTGAACATGCGCAGCAGGTCGGGGTCACGCTCGCCGGCCGGCAACACCTTCACGGCGACCGCGCGTCGCGGCATGTCCTGTTGATACAGGAACACGTCGGCGAAGCCGCCGGATCCCAGCGGACGCACGTAATCGAGCCCCGGCAGCTGCGGCGGCGCAGACGGGAGCCTGCGCGTCATGGCACCCCTCAGTCATCTCGCGACCCCATTCCCGACGACGTCGGGAACCCGGCCATGCTAACAAAGCCACCTCGCCGCACCGCGGCGTCCGCTCCGCCCCGCTTCGCCTCGGGGCGAGCCGGGGCGAGTCAGAGCTCGGGAAGTCCGGGGTCGCCGTTCGGCTCGAACGGCGCATCCAGCGAACGGGTGAGCTCCTCGAGCATGGCGGCGATCTGCGGCTCGACGTACTGCGCGATGGCGGCCTGGATGCGGAGGCGATGGTGCAGCAGCACGGCGCAGACCTCGCGGCCCACCATGTTCGCGTAGTCATCGGCGAGGCCGACCTCTTGGCGCAGGGCCGCCTTCGCATCGTCGCTGAGCGGTGGCAGCGCGGGGATGTCGGCATCCTCCTGCTCCGCGAGCCCGCCGATCGTGAAGAGGAACGGCGCCCCCGGCACCGGATCCGGGTCGAGCGGAAGCCCCTCGAACTCGGGATCGAGGCCCTCGGCGGGCCGATAGCTGCGCGCCCGGTTGCGGGCGGCCTGCTGCTCGAGTTCGGCCTGCAGCATGGGGAGATTGCGCGACGTGTACTCGGCCACCGCGTGATCGACGATCGTCTTGATGCGGGTGGAGAGTCCGTGCTGCACACCGTGCGGAACATCCGCTCCCAGGCCCGCGGCCGACAGCACCGGCGAGCCGAAACAACGGCGGCACGGAGCGACGCGCCCGCGATGGGTGGCGGGCTCCCAGCGCGGCAGCCAGCGCAGCCAGGCGTCCACCGCCTGGCTGACCTGGGTCTCGATCGACCGCTCCACGGCTCCATTGTGGCGGCATCCGCGCCGATCGGCGCGGATTTGCGCGCACGGCTCAGTCCTCGTCGCGCTCCCACGGCCAGCGCGGCCGCTCGGCGGCGGTCCGCACGAGCGCGATCGCGGCCCATCCCGCCACCAGAGCTGCGGCGGCCAGCACGACGGCGAACCACGAGGTCGCGAAGCCACCCGCCGCGGCCACGACGCGCGCGGCGTCCACTCCCGAGAGCACGCCGCCGACCGGTACACCGACGAGGTAGGCGAGGAACGTCGCGACCGTCACGATCAGCGCACTGCCGTATCGTGTGCGCTCGGCTCGCAGGGCGAACCACGTCGACACCCCGAACGCGCCGACGGCGAATGCGCCCCCGACGATGCCGGGAAGCTGCCCGAGCCCGGAAACCGCCAGCACCTCCGCCCCCGTGAACAGGCTGAGCATGCCGAATCCGGCGATGACCAGGGCGAAGAATCCCGCAACGGCGAACGCGGTGGCCACCGGCGGAGCGAGTCCGCCTGCGCCACCGCGTCCGCGCGGATCGGTCATCAGCTCTGGTGCAGCCTCGGGCCCGCCTCGAGCGTGCGCTCGTACTCGCGCTGCGCCTCGTCATTCAGCTCGGTGACGCGCTTGCCGCGTGCCGCCACCCACGCGCCGAACCAGATCGTGAGCTCACGGCCGAGCACGAAGGCCACGATCGCGAGCGGGGCGAGCAGCTGCCCCTGAACGAGGTCGGCACCCTGCCGCGCGGTGAGCGTCCAGAACGGCGCCTGGAAGAGCTGGCCGAGGAGGTGACCCGCGTAGGCGACGACGCCGACGAGCAGGCCGAAGATGACCCAGTGTCCCCAGCGTCCGCGGTTGATGATGGCGCCGAGCAGCCAGAAGCCGATGAAGAAGACGACGACCGGCACCCACAGCCACCACGACTGCACCGCAGCCAGCGCGGCGGTGCCCACGTTGGCACCCGTCACCTCGCCCCGGATGGCCTGCAGGCCGAGCGCGGCGCCCAGGTACAGGATGCCGAAGGCCAGCGTCGCCAGCAGGCCGATCGCGCCCGCGGCGCCGCGGTTGCCGCGCAGACGCGGCGGCTCGGGGGCCTGGACGAAGATCGGCTGCGGGGCGGGGGCCGCGGCCGGGACGACTGGCACGACCGGCTCCGCGACGACGACGGTCTCCGCAGAAGACGAATAGGCGCCCGGAACGTACGTCTCGTCGACCGGATCGTCGGCGAAGGAGGATCCGTAGACCGGTTCCGTGTGTGCCGACTCCGCGTGGGCCGGTTCGGCGACCACGGGCTGCGGCGCCTGCTCGGACGCGGCCGATGCGGACGTGTGGACAGCGTCGGCGGCCTCGGCATCCGCCGTCGAGGGCGCATCGACGGCGGCCTCGCGAGAGGCGGCCTCGGCGTCGGCGAGCCCCGCATGGGCACTCGCGACGGCCTCGTCGACCGACGTGGTCTCGACCGGGGGGTGCTCCTCGATCGGTTCGCCGTACTTGGGGTCGCTCATGGCGTGTGCTCCTCACGCGGGACGTGTGCCGCCGCACAGCGAGCGTAACGCCGGGCCGGCGCGCCGACGGGGAGCCATGCCGACGTGTCTCGACGCCCGTGCCGCGCGCGCCGCTTATCGTGAGGCCATGACCTCACGCCGACTCGCCGCCCTCGGCATCAGCCTGCTCGCGGTTCTCGCGCTGAGCGCCTGCGCCGGCACTCCCGACGGTGGCACGACGAGCGCGACGTCGGGGGCGTCGTCTGCGGCGCCGACACCGGTGATGACGCTCGCGCCGTTCCCGATGGGCCCGGCCACCTCGACGACGCCGCTGCCCTCGAACCTGCCGCAGGGATGCCGGGACATCCTGACGGCGAGCGTCCTGCAGGAACTCGACGGCGTGCCGCTGAACGCCGACGGGATGGGCGGCGGCATCCGCAGCGACAGCACGCGGGTGTGTGTCTGGGGCGAGCCGGGCGCGGTCGGCACCCGCCTCGTGACCCTCATCGGTTACGCCCCCGACCAGCCGGCCCGCGACGCGCTCTACGCCCTCGGCAACGACGGCTACACGTGCTACGAGCCGCACGGCGGCATCCGCTGCGAGAAGACCTGGCAGTCCGCGACCCTCCCGGTGCAGGAGGGGCGCACCCTCTTCTACCGCGACGGTGTCATCGTCGACACCCAGTACTCGAATCTCGCCCCCGCCGGCTACACCGACGCCATCATCGACGCGCTCTGGCCGCCCGCCGGGTCGGTGCCGAGAACGCCGGCGCCGACACCCAGCCCGTCCGCGACGCGATAGCGGCGGACGGGCCGGGTCTGGGGCCTTTCCGAGACGTCAGAACGAGGTCACGACGACGCGGTTGATCTTCGGGTCACGAAGAGACTCGTAGCCCTGCTGCACCTCGTCGATCGAGATCTCCCTCGACACGAGCTCGTCGAGCTTGTACCGGCCCTGCAGATAGAGTTCGGCGATCATCGGGATGTCACGCTTCGGATTTGTCGAGCCCATGTAGACGCCCTCGACCCGGTTACGTGCGCCGAGCAGCTGGAGCGCGGACACGTCGATATGGTTGGCCGGGTCGAGAATTCCGATGAGGTAGAGCCCGCCACCGGGCGCCAGCATCGAGAGCCCCGACTGCGTCACTGCGGGAATCCCCACGAAGTCGAAGACGTAGTCCGCCCCGAGACCGCCGGTGAGCTCCTTGACCGCGGCGACGGCGTCGACCTCGCGGGAGTTGATGACGTCGGTCGCGCCGAAATGCCGCGCATTGTCGAGCTTGTCGTCGGCGACATCGATGGCGATGATACGACCTGCTCCGGCGATCACTGCGCCGCTGATGGCGTTGGTGCCGACCCCGCCGGTGCCGATGATCGCGACGGTCTCACCGGGTTGGACGTCGGCGGTGTTCATCACCGCGCCGGCCCCCGTCACAACCCCGCAGCCGAGCAGCGCCGCCTGCGGAAACGGAACGGCATCCGGAATCTTGGCGAGCTGGTTCTCGTGGATGAGTGCGAACTCCGCAAAGCCCCCGAGTCCCATGCCTTGCGCGAGCTCGTTGCCGTCCGCATCGGCCAGACGCCCGGCGCGCACCGTGAACTCCGGGTGCTCGCAGAGATGAACGCGTCCGATGAGGCATTTCGCGCACGATCCGCAGTACTGGACCAGGCAGGCGACGACGTGGTCACCCACCGCGAGGTCGACGACGTCGGGGCCCACCGCTGTGACGACGCCGGATACCTCGTGCCCGAGGACCATCGGCACTTCGTAGCCGAGCGGGGTGTTGGCCGCGAGTTCATCGCTATGGCACAGCCCCGAGGCCTTGACCTGGACCAGTACCTCGCGACCTCGTGGCTCGGCGATCGCCACCTCTTCTGTGTGGAATCCTCCGCCGAACTCGCGCACGACCGATGCCTTCATCTCTGTTCTCCTTCTTCTGCCGCAGCCCCGCGGCCCGTCACCCGTGACATCAGCGTCGCGGTAGGTCGTCCGCATCAGTGCGGACTCCGTCAGACTACTCGCGATTCTGAACATCTGTCTCGAAACTCATCTGTCATGATGGGGCGGTGGCTGCGCTCGAATCGCACACCCCCCGCTCGACGCCGAAGGCTTCCAAGGATCCGCGCCCAGCGCGCACGCGCGGCCGCATCGTGCAGGCGCTCGGAGAGTTGCTTCGCAGCGGTGAGAGCGTGTCGGTCGCCGCGATCTGCACGCGGGGCGGCGTCGGCCGCTCGACGTTCTATGCGCACTTCGGATCGGTCGACGACGTCGCCGAGCTCGTGGTCGACGAGGTCTTCGCGGAGCTGGGCCCCCGTGACGCCCGTCGCCGCCACGAACACGAGCTTCCCGGCGACGTCATCGCAGAGCTGGCGACGCGTGACCTGTTGGCCGCGCTCCGCGAGAAACGCGAGTTCTTCCTCTACGTCCTGGCCGGCCCCTCGACACTCCGGCTGCGCGAACATGTGTTCGCCGCGCTCGCGACGTCGGTGCGCGACGCGGTGCGCGCGGAACGCCCCGCCGACGACGACGCGACGATACGCACGGCCAGCAGTTTCATCGCCGGCGGCCTCGTCGCGCTCCTCGTCGACATCGTGGTTCACGGCGACGTCGACGACGAGCGCATCGTGCGACTCATGGTGGACCTGCTGCCGACCTGGCTCGCGAGGCCGCAGACCTCGCGATAGTCGCGCTCAGCCCCAGACGCGCTTGGCGATGCGGGTGACGTAGTCCGTCGGGTGCCAGCCCGTCTCGCTCGTCGACAGCCACCGGCCCCCACCGGCCTCGATCGTCTCCGTGAGTTCGCCGTCGGTGCGGGTACACCGCGTGCGCTCGGCCTGCGAGGAGCACGTGAACCCGGCCGCCGGCAGCGCCGCCGCGGCGATGGGCCCGGCATCCGCGGGGACGTTCGCGAGCGTCGTGGTGACGGTGCCGGCGTCGGCGCGCCATGCACAGGTGAACACGACCTGCGGCCGCAGGGCGTCGACCAGCTGCGTCGCGGTGGTCATGGGAGCGTCGGCGGAGGCGGTCAGCCCGGCCGCCCCGGGGGCGAAGGTCAGCGTCGCGTCGAGAGCCGCGTCGTACAGATCGGCGCAGCGGGTCGGCGCCGCGCCCCCGACAGGCCCCGCCTCGCCCGTCGCGTCCGCGGCCGGTGTCGAGGTCGACGGGCGTCCGACCGCGTCGCCGAGCCACGAGACGGATGCCGGGATCATCGGAATCGCGAGGAACGCCAGCACGCCGACGGTCGCCGCACACGCGACACCGACGACCCACGCGAACGCCGCGTTTCTTCCTCCGACCCGAGCCATGCGCTCAGGCTATCTCCGCGCCCCCACGCACCCGCCGCGCCCTCCCGCGAGCCGCAAGATCTGCCCGAGCCGCCATGTTCCGGCGCGCCAGATCATGGCGGCACGCGCGGAACGTGGCGGCTCGCGGGAATGGGAAAGGGCCCCGGGGACGCGTGTCCCCGGGGCCCTTTGGCCTCGATCAGTTGTACGTGCCGGGCGTGAAGTCGTCCGTCGAGAAGCTGTCGAAGTCGACGTAGCTCAGGTCGGCGTCGCTGTACGCGCCGTCCGAGGCGAAGATGCGGTTGGGGTACCGCTCGCTCTTGGCCTCCTCCGTCGCCTCGACCACGACGTTGCGGTACTTCGCAAGGCCGGTGCCGGCGGGGATGAGCTTTCCGATGATGACGTTCTCCTTGAGGCCGACGAGCGGGTCGCTCTTACCCTCCATGGCCGCCTGCGTCAGGACGCGGGTGGTCTCCTGGAACGATGCCGCCGACAGCCACGACTCCGTCGCGAGCGACGCCTTCGTGATACCCATCAGCTCCGGACGACCCGACGCCGGGCGCTTGCCCTCGGCGACGGCCTCGCGGTTGATCTGCTGGTAGCGCTTGAAGTCGACCAGCTCACCCGGAAGCAGCGTCGTGTCGGCGTGGTCGACCACGGTGACCTTCCGCAGCATCTGGCGCACGATGACCTCGATGTGCTTGTCGTGGATCGGCACACCCTGCGAGCGGTAGACGCCCTGCACGCCGTTGACGAGGTACTTCTGCACCTCACGGGCGCCCATGACGCGCATGACCTCCTTGGGGTCGAGCGTGCCCACCAGGATCGGCTGGCCGACCGTGACGCGCTGGCCGTCCTCGACCAGGAGCGTCGCGCGCTTCAGGACGGGGTAGACGTGCGGCTCGTCGCCGTTGTCGGGCGTCAGGATGACCTTCTTGGCCTTGTCGGTCTCGTCGATCTTGATGACACCGTCGGCTTCGGCGATCGGGGACGCACCCTTGGGGGTACGCGCCTCGAACAGCTCCTGCACGCGGGGCAGACCCTGCGTGATGTCGTCGGCCGACGCGGAACCACCGGTGTGGAAGGTACGCATCGTCAGCTGCGTGCCGGGCTCACCGATCGACTGGGCGGCGATGATGCCGACGGCCTCACCGATGTCGACCAGCTTGCCGGTCGCGAGCGAACGGCCGTAGCACTTCGCGCAGACACCGACGGCCGAGTCACACGTGAGCACGGAGCGCACCTTGATGGTCTCGACACCGGCGGCCACGAGCTTGTCGATGAGCACGTCGCCCACGTCGTCTCCGGCCTCGGCGACGATCTCGCCGGACGGTGCGACCACCTCGGCCGCGAGCGTGCGGGCGAACACGGAGTTCTCCACGTTCGCGTCGCGCACGAGGGTGCCGTCGGCACCGGGAGCGGCGATCGTGAACTCGAGGCCCTTGGAGGTGCCGCAGTCGTCCTCACGGATGATGACGTCCTGCGAGACGTCCACGAGACGACGCGTCAGGTAACCCGAGTCCGCGGTACGCAGAGCCGTGTCGGCCAGACCCTTACGGGCACCGTGCGTCGCGGTGAAGTACTCCGCGACCGACAGCCCCTCGCGGTACGAGGAGATGATCGGGCGGGGCATGATCTCACCCTTGGTGTTGTTGACCAGGCCTCGGATACCGGCGATGTTACGGATCTGCAGCCAGTTACCACGGGCGCCCGAGCTCACCATGCGGTTGATGGTGTTGTCGGCCGGGAAGTTGGCCTTCATCGCGGCCTGCACCTCGTCGGTGGCCTCGGTCCAGATCTTGATCTGCTCCTGACGACGCTCGGCGTCGGTCACGAGACCCTTCTCGAACTGGCCCTGGACCTTCTGCGCCTGCTTCTCGTACTTGGCGATGATCTCGCCCTTGTTCGGCGGGGTCAGGATGTCGCTGAGCGCGACCGTGACACCCGAACGCGTGGCCCAGTAGAAGCCGGCATCCTTGATGCGGTCCAGCGATGCCGCGACCTCGACCTTGGGGTACTCCTCGGCCAGCTTGTTGACGATCTGCGACAGCTTGCCCTTGTCGGCCTGCTCGCGGACGAACGGGTAGCCCTTGGGGAGCGTGTCGTTGAAGATCGCCTGGCCGAGCGAGGCGTCCACGAGACCGTGGCGCTCGTAGCCCTCGGGCGCTTCGCCCTCGAGGAAGGTCAGACCGGGGATGCGGATGCGCACCTTCGCCTGCAGGTCGAGGGTGCCCTCGTCCTTGGCCAGGATGGCCTCGCCGACCGAGCCGAACACGCGACCCTCGCCCTTGGCACCCTCGATGACCGTGGTCAGGTGGTGCAGGCCGATGATCATGTCCTGCGAAGGCAGGGTGACCGGACGGCCGTCGGAGGGCTTGAGGATGTTGTTCGACGCGAGCATGAGCACGCGGGCCTCGGCCTGAGCCTCGACCGACAGCGGCAGGTGCACGGCCATCTGGTCACCGTCGAAGTCGGCGTTGAACGCCGCGCACACGAGCGGGTGCAGCTGGATGGCCTTGCCCTCGACGAGCTGAGGCTCGAAGGCCTGGATGCCGAGGCGGTGCAGCGTGGGGGCGCGGTTGAGCAGCACCGGACGCTCGCGGATGATCTCCTCGAGCACGTCCCAGACCTCGGGACGGGTGCGCTCGACGGCGCGCTTGGCGGCCTTGATGTTCTGCGAGTGACCGAGGTCGATCAGGCGCTTGATCACGAACGGCTTGAACAGCTCGAGGGCCATCTGCTTGGGCAGACCGCACTGGTGGAGCTTGAGCTGCGGGCCGACGATGATGACCGAACGGCCCGAGTAGTCCACGCGCTTACCGAGCAGGTTCTGACGGAAGCGGCCCTGCTTGCCCTTGAGCATGTCGGACAGCGACTTCAGAGCACGGTTGCCGGTACCGGTGACGGGACGACCGCGGCGCCCGTTGTCGAACAGCGCGTCGACGGCCTCCTGCAGCATCCGCTTCTCGTTGTTGACGATGATCTCGGGGGCGCCGAGGTCGATCAGGCGACGAAGACGGTTGTTGCGGTTGATCACGCGACGGTAGAGGTCGTTCAGGTCGCTGGTGGCGAAACGGCCACCGTCGAGCTGGACCATCGGGCGCAGCTCCGGCGGGATCACCGGGACGACGTCGAGGACCATGGATGCCGGGCTCATGCCCGTCTGCAGGAACGAGTTGACGACCTTGAGGCGCTTGATCGCGCGGATCTTGCGCTGGCCCTTGCCCTCGGAGATCTGCAGGTGCAGCGACTCGGCCTCGGCGGCCAGGTCGAAGGCCTGCAGACGACGCTGGATCGACTCCGCGCCCATGTAGGCCTCGAAGTACTGACCGAAGCGGTCCTGCAGCTCGTGGAAGACGTCGTCCTCCTGCTTGAGCTGACCGACCTCGAGACCGCGGAACTCGTCCCACATGCGCTCGAGCTTGGCGACCTGGTCGTCCGCGTTCTTGCGGATGGACGCCATCTCCTTCTCGGCGGCGTCCTTGACCTTCTTCTTCTGGTCGGCCTTGGCACCCTCGGCCTCGAGGGCCGCGAGCTCCTCCTCCAGCTTGGCCAGACGCGCCGCCACGCGGGCGTCGCGGCGGTCGCCGAGGTTCTTGATCTCCAGGCGCAGGTTCGCCTCGTGGGTCGGCATGTCGCGGTGGCGGGCGTCCTCGTCGACCGAGATCACCATGTACGCGGCGAAGTAGATGACCTTCTCGAGGTCCTTCGGCGCCATGTCGAGCAGGTAGCCGAGGCGCGAGGGCACGCCCTTGAAGTACCAGATGTGGGTGACGGGGGCGGCGAGCTCGATGTGGCCCATGCGCTCACGGCGCACCGAGCTCTTGGTGACCTCGACGCCGCAGCGCTCGCAGACGATGCCCTTGAAGCGGACGCGCTTGTACTTGCCGCAGGCGCACTCCCAGTCGCGCGAGGGGCCGAAGATCTGCTCGCCGAACAGACCGTCCTTCTCGGGCTTGAGCGTGCGGTAGTTGATGGTCTCGGGCTTCTTGACCTCGCCGAACGACCAACGACGGATGTCGTCAGCGGTGGCCAGGCCGATACGAAGCTGATCGAAAGTGGTGGACTCGAGCACTGGTTCTCCTGTGTCTCAGAAAAGTTTCGAAATCAGGCCGCGGGTCAGATCTCGTCGATCGACGAGGACTCGAAGCGGCTGGAGATGTTGATGCCGAGCTCCTCCGCTGCGCGGAAGGCCTCGTCATCCGTGTCTCGGAGGTTGACGGGCGTGCCATCGGCCGAGAGCACCTCGACGTTCAGGCAGAGCGACTGCATCTCCTTCATGAGCACCTTGAACGACTCGGGGATGCCGGGCTCCTGGATGTTCTCGCCCTTGACGATGGCCTCGTAGACCTTCACGCGGCCGACGATGTCGTCGGACTTGATCGTCAGGAGCTCCTGGAGCGCGTACGCGGCGCCGTAGGCCTCGAGGGCCCACACCTCCATCTCACCGAAGCGCTGGCCGCCGAACTGCGCCTTACCACCGAGCGGCTGCTGGGTGATCATCGAGTAGGGGCCGGTCGAACGCGCGTGGATCTTGTCGTCCACGAGGTGGTGCAGCTTCAGGATGTACATGTAGCCGACGGAGATGGGCGCCGGGAACGGCTCGCCGGAGCGACCGTCGAACAGCGTCGTCTTGCCCGAGCTGTCGATGAGACGCTCGCCGTCGCGGTTGGGCAGCGTCGAGTCGAGCAGGCCTGCGATCTCCGCCTCGTGCGCACCGTCGAACACCGGAGTCGCGACCTTCGTGCCGGGAGCGGCCTCGCGGGCCTCCTCCGGCAGGTGCACGGCCCACTCCGGGGTGCCCTCGACCTTCCAGCCCTGCTTGGCGATCCACCCGAGGTGGGTCTCCAGCACCTGGCCGAAGTTCATTCGACCCGGGATGCCGAGCGGGTTGAGCACGACGTCGACCGGCGTGCCGTCCGCGAGGAACGGCATGTCCTCGACGGGGAGGATCTTCGCGATGACGCCCTTGTTGCCGTGGCGGCCGGCGAGCTTGTCACCCTCGGTGATCTTGCGCTTCTGGGCGATGTAGACCACGACGCGGCGGTTGACGCCCGAGCCGAGCTCGTCGTCGCCGTCCTCGGCGTTGAACTCCTTGACGGCGATGATCGTGCCCTGCTCGCCGTGGGGCACCTTCAGCGAGGTGTCACGGACTTCGCGGCTCTTCTCGTTGAAGATCGCGCGCAGCAGGCGCTCCTCGGCGCTCAGCTCGGTCTCACCCTTGGGCGTGACCTTGCCGACGAGGATGTCGCCGGGGCGCACCTCGGCGCCGATGCGGACGATGCCGCGCTCGTCGAGGTCCTTCAGCAGGTCGGGGCTGACGTTGGGGAGGTCGCGGGTGATCTCCTCCTTGCCGAGCTTCGTGTCGCGGGCATCCACCTCGTACTCCTCGATGTGGATCGAGGAGAGGGTGTCGTTCTTGACGAGGTCCTGGCTGAGGATGATGGCGTCCTCGAAGTTGTGGCCCTCCCACGTCATGAACGCGACGAGCAGGTTCTTTCCGATCGCCAGCTCGCCGTTCTCGGTGGCGGGGCCGTCGGCGATGACCTCGCCGACCTCGACCCGGTCGCCCGCCGAGACGATGACGCGCTGGTTGTAGGAGTTGCCCTGGTTGGAGCGGTCGAACTTGCGCAGGAAGTAGTCCTTCGTGCCGCCTTCGTCCAGCTGCACGGTGACGACGTCGGCGGAGACCTCCATGACGACACCGGCCTTGTCGGCGGTGATGACGTCACCGGCGTCGATGGCGGCGTAGCCCTCCATGCCGGTTCCGACGAACGGCGAGTCGCTGCGCAGCAGCGGCACGGCCTGACGCTGCATGTTCGCACCCATGAGGGCGCGGTTGGCGTCGTCGTGCTCGAGGAACGGGATGAGAGAGGTGCCGACCGACACCATCTGGCGCGGCGAGACGTCCATGTAGCCGATCTCGTCGGCGTGGAAGAGGTCGACCTCGCCACCCTGACCGCGGCGGGCGAGCACGCGCTCGTTGGCGAACTTGCCGTCGGCGGTCAGCTCGACACCGGCCTGAGCGACGATGTAGTCGTCTCCTCGATGCC
>NZ_BADB01000446.1:0-28306 GCF_000333415.1 Microbacterium sp. B24
TCCGGCGCTGCATCGTCGGATAGCTCGTCCAGGCCCAGCGGAGGATGTTGTCCTCCGGCTTCCACTTCAGCCACGAGCGCACGCGCTCGCGGTTGCCGTGCCAGAGCTCTTCGCGCAGGATGCCGCGACGAAGGGTTCGCCGGAGCACCCGCCACATCACGACGCGACGCGGGTGGTCGACCCACACCACGACGTCGGCCCCGCCGGGGGTACCGGGCTCCATGAGACCGCCCAGCCGTGAGTTCCAGTTGCCGTCCGCGACCCACCCCTCGGGGTGCGCCGCGAGGAACGCACGCACGCGCGCCTGCGCCTCGGCGAGGTCGCGATACGTCCACCCCGCGTCCCAGAAGACCTCGTCCAGCTCGAGCCGGGCACGGCGTGTGCGCGCCGCAACCTCCTCGGCCAGCCGCGACTTTCCCGATCCCGACGTCCCCACGATGCGGATGCGCGCGGGCGGGTGTGTCGGGGTGCTCACGACCATGCACTCTGTCACATTCCGTCATCTTGTGACGGCGGCATCCGTGCGGTTTGACACATCGCGACGCGGTTCGTCATAATCAGGCCCATGACTGACAACGCACGCACTCTGTCCGCCCTGGAGGCGAACGGACATGCCGGCATCATGATGATGCCGCGCGTTGCCATGTGTTGCCGAATGTGCCACTGACGGTGAACCCCGCCGGGTGCGCCCGCCGACGCTGACCCACCTCCGTCAGCCGGCCGCCACCCCCGAGCACCGCGCCGCGCACAACGCGAACGTCGGCTGTCTCGCACAGGCCCTCGCATCCCATCCGATGCGCATCTCGCACCGGGCCTCCCGCAACACACCCCTGAACCCGCTGCCGGGCCGTATGCCCCGGGTTCCGCCTCGAAGGACATTCCCGTGTCGAACACCGCTCTTCTTGCCTCGCCCGCTCCCGTCCGTCATCTGCGCGCCGTCCCTGACGTGCCGCCGCGTCGCGCCGTGGCCGCACCGACCGCGAGCGCAACCCCTCCCGCCGCGGGCACCGTCCCGGTCGGCACCGCGCCGCGCGGATTCGCCCTCTACGTCGGCATCGACGAGGCGAAGGCAGCCGCGGACGGCGTCTCGCTCTCCACGCTCGTCGAGGCCCTGCGCCGCACGCTCGGCGAACTCGCTCCGCACGCCGAGACCTATGCCACCGTCGCCCTGGCGCCCGCGTCCGCCGGTGGCCGGGACGTCGACGTCGTGCGCCTGGCGCTCCACGAGCCGAGCGCCGTCGCCCGCACCAAGCAGGACGAGCCGGAGGACGACCACGTGCCCGGAGGGGTGACGATCGACATCTCCCGCCGACGCGTGCACATCGAGGGCGAGGCCGCGCAGCTGACCTTCAAGGAGTTCGAACTGCTGCAGTACCTCGTGCTCCGCGAGGGCCGCACCATCGAACGCACCGAACTCGTCTCGTCACTGTGGAGCCACGCCGACGCCGACGAGGCACCCGGCGAGCGCACGATCGACGTGCACGTGCGCCGCCTGCGTTCCAAGCTCGGCCGTTACGAGGACATCGTCCGCACCGTTCGGGGCATCGGCTACCGCTTCGACCGCCACGCCGACGTCGTCATCCGCTACGGCCACGGCACGCCGTCGCCGGACCGCTTCTGATCCGCATCCACGCCAGCGCGTCGTGATGTCGGAGGCCCTGACATAGGGTGACGGCATGACCACGCGCGAGAGGATGCCGCCGCGCGCTGCGCAGCCGGCGACGCGCGACCCGCGACGGCCCTCACCGCGACCCCTCGAGAGCGAGTACCGGCCGCGTGTGCCCACCGACGTCGGGCGCGCCGTGCGCCCGCAGCAGCGCGGCGCCCACGATCCGTCGCAGCTCGAGCACCAGGGCGTCATCTGGCGGGCCACGCGCACGCCCGAGGGCGTCGCGACGCTGGCGATGCGCATCGAGCGCGGGCTCGTCCGCGCAGCGGCCTGGGGTGCCGGTGCCGCCTGGGCACTGCAGCAGCTGCCGCGACTGTGCGGCGCCGACGACGACCCGACCGGCTTCGAACCCCACCGGCATCCGCTCATCTCCGACACCCACCACCGGCACGGCGACCTCCGACTGGGCCGCACCGACCTCGTCTTCGACGCGCTGATCAGCGCCGTGTTCGAGCAGAAAGTGACCGGATTGCAGGCCTTCGGCGCCTGGCGGATGATCCTCACCTGGTGCGGCGAGCGCGCGCCCGGCCCCACCCCCCGACCGATGTTCGCGCCTCCGGCCGACTGGCACCTGATCCCCAGCTGGACGTGGCACCGCGCCGGACTCGAGCCGCCGCAGTCGCGGACGATCGTGGAGGCGGCGACCCGGCGCACATCGATCGAGCGGGCCGCCCGCGATCCGGCATCCGCCGACCGCGCGGTGACGAGCCTTCGCGGCATCGGGGCATGGACGAGTGCGGAGACGCGCATTCGCGCCTTCGGAGACCCCGACGCCGTGAGCGTCGGCGACTACCACCTCTCGCATCAGGTGGGCTATGCGCTCACCGGCCGCCGCGTCGACGACGACGGGATGCTGGAGCTGCTGGAGCCGTGGCGCGGTCATCGCCAGCGCGTGATCAGACTGATCGGGCTGAGCGGCCGGATCGAACCGCGCCGGGGTCCCCGCCTCGCACCGGAGGACCACCGCGGGCGGTGATCGGGCGGCGATCCCGGGCCGACCTTCTACGCTGGTGCCATGACCCACAGAGGATGGCCACGCGGCCGGATCGGCTGGTCGATCGGCACCGTGGTGCTGCTGGGCGCGGGCGTGCTGTTCGGGCTGATCATGCAGAACGTGCTGCTCGGTGTGCTGGTGGCCGTGATCGTCTCGATCGGCTGGCTCATCGCGTACGAATCCTGGCGCGGGCGCACACCCGAGCTCGACGATCCATGGGACGACGGCGCGCAGCTGTGAGCGCGAGCCCTAACATGAGCGAATGATCGCGCGCTCCCGCATCCTCGCTTTCGGCTACCGCGCGGTGGCGTCGCTCGTCATCGTGATCGGCATCGCTCGGGTGTCGGGGCTGTGGACGGCGACTCCCACGTGGTCGGCCTTCCTCTACTACACGGTGCTCAGCAACGTGCTGTGCCTGGCGTGGATGGTGCTGTCGGCGATCACCACCCTCCGCGACGCACAGCGTCACGGGTGGATCGGCGCATCCACGCCGTCGCCGCGGTGGGCGGCGGCGGTGATGCACGCGATCACCGTCACGATGTTGATCTACCTCTTCGTGCTCGCACCCGCGCTGTTCACCCAGCCGGGCGCCTACCAGCCGTTCACGCTCACCGACAACCTCGTCCACATCGTCACGCCGATCCTCGTGATCGTGGACTGGGCACTGTTCGTCCCCAAGGGTCGCCTGGGCCGGTACGACCCGCTGCTGTGGGCGCTCATCCCCTTCGCCTACCTCGTGTTCGCGTACACCTACAGTGCGCTCGGGGGCCGCTTCGCGGGCGGCGCGACCGTGCCCTACCCGTTCATGGACGTGGCGAGACACGGTGTCGGCGGGGTCGCCGCCTGGATCGTCGGCCTGACGCTGGCGCTGGTCGCGGTCGGCTACGTCTTCGTCGGATGCGACCGGCTGCTGGCGCGCGCCGTCACATCTCCTCGTGCGTCTCGGGATCCCCACCCCACAGACGACCCCGCTCCAGGGCGCTGAGTGCCGCGACCTCGTCATCGGTCAGGGTGAAGCCGAAGATGTCCGCATTCTCACGCTGACGCGCCGGCGTCGCCGACTTCGGGATGGGCGTCGAGCCGAGCTGGGTGTGCCAGCGCAGCACGGCCTGGGTGGGCGTGACCCCGTGCGCGGCGGCGACATCGGCGACCACCTGCTCGGCGAGCAGCTCGCTGCGCCGCGCCAGCGGACTCCAGCTCTCGGTGCGGATGCCGTGAGCGGCGTGAAAGGCGCGCAGCGCTGCCTGAGGGAAGTACGGATGCATCTCGACCTGGTTGACGGCCGGCGTCACGCCCGTCTCCTCGATCAGTCGGGTGAGCATCTGCTCCGTGAAGTTGGAGACACCGACCGAGCCGACCGCACCATCGCTCTGCAGATCGACCATGGCACGGAAGGTCTCGACGTAGCGGTCCACGCTGGGGTTCGGCCAGTGGATCAGGTAGAGGTCGATGCGCTGCAGGCCCAGACGCTCGAGCGACGCGTGGGCGCTGCGGATCGTCTTCTCGTAGCCGTGGTCGCGGCCCGGAACCTTCGTCGTCACGATGAGCTCGTCACGGATGCCGCTGCGGCGCACCGCTTCTGCGACCTCGGCTTCGTTCTCGTAGTTGACGGCAGAGTCCAGCAGGCGGTAGCCCGCATCGATGGCCGCTTCGATCGCCGCGACGCCGTCGTCGCCCTGCAGCTTGTAGGTACCGAACCCGAGCTCGGGAAAAGGCGTGCCGTCGTTCAGGGTGACCGTGGGGATCTTGACCATGCCTCCACGCTACGCCCGGCGGATGATCACCGTGCGATCAACTCCTCGATGACGCTCAGCACCCCGGCATCCGCATTCGAGGGCGCACGGAATCGTGCGGCGGCCACGACATCGGGGTGGGCATCGGCCATGGCGTACGACCAGTGCGCGGCCCCGAGCAGCTCGAGGTCGTTGAGGTAGTCGCCGAACGCGGCGGTCTGCTCAGCGGTCACACCGAGCGCCACCTGCAGGGCGCGCAGCGCGACGCCCTTGTTGACGGTCGCGTTCATGATGTCGACCCAGTGGTGACCCGAGACGACGACCTGGTGGGTCTCGGCGAGATCGGCGAACGCGGGCGCGGAGTGCCGTTCGCCGCCGTCGAGGTCGTAGATCGCGAGTTTGAGGATCTGATCGTCCACGGCGAGCAGATCGTCCACGATCTGCCGACGCGCGTAGTACTTCTCGACCTCCGCGAGGAACCGAGGGTCGGTGTCCTCGACGTACGCCGACCGCTTGCCGCACACCACCAGACCGGCGCGCAGGCTGCCCGCCGCGACGGCGGCGCGCAGGCGCGCGACGACGGATGCCGCGACCGCCGGATCCACGGCGTCCGAGCTGACCTCGACGTCGCCGCGGACCACGTACGCGCCGTTCTCGGCGATGTAGTCGAGCTCGCCGTCGACGGCGGCGAACGTCTGCTGCAGCGTCGCCAGCTGGCGACCGCTGGCCGGGGCGAAGGCGATGCCCCGCTCGCGCAGCCGCCCCAGCAGCGACCACAGCCCGTCGGGCACCGACCCGTCGGGCAGCAGCAGCGTGCCGTCCATGTCGACGGCGATCAGGCGGATGTCGCGGACGGTCATGCCTCCATCCTTCCGCACACCCTCCCTCGGCGCGGAGCCGGCCGGTGGGGATAACCCCACCCCGATTCGGGGGACCGCTCCCTGCGTCCGCGCCGTGGCGCGCCCTAGCGTGGAGTCATGTCAGAGACCGCCGCCCTGCCCCCGGCATCCGTGCCACAAGCCGCACCCCCGCCGCCTGCGTCAACGGTGCCGACCCGCCGTATCGGACTTCTCGCCCATCTCGGGGCCATCGCGCAGCTGGCGGCGATGGGGCTGGCGGGCACCGCGATCTTCAGCCTGCTCCTGCTGCTGCTGAGCCTCGGTGTCGGCCTTCTGCCCGCTCTCGGGGTCGGGGCGCTGTTCCTGGTGGCGTTCGTCTACGCGACGTGGGCCACCGCATGGCTCGAGTACGCGCGGGTCGACGGCCTCTACGGGTACGGCCTGCCCGCGCTGACGGCACGCCCCAGCGCCCACCCCGGGTTCACCGGGTGGCTGCGCACCCTCTGGCAGCAGTTCACCGACGGCCCGATGTGGCGCGGCGTCGCCTCGGCGGGCATCTCGACGATCCTCGGGCTCGTCGTGCTGCCGATCGTCGGCGCCCTGTCCTCCAGCGTGGTGCTGCTGTTCGCTCCACTGATCGGCGAGGATGCCGCTCGTATCCCGGCCACGGACGTGCAGATCGGCATCGAGGCGACCGTTCCGGTCGGCATCGTGGGCATCATCGTCAGCCTCGCGCTGTTGATCGGCGCCGCGCTCCTGCATGCGGTGCTCACCCGGGCGGTCCTCGTGCCGAGCCGTGAAGCGGTGCTCGTGGAGCAGGCCCGCACCGCCGGCACGCAGCGCGAGAGCGCGGTGCGCTCCGGCGAACTGGAGCGCACGCGCATCGAACGCGACCTCCACGACGGCGTCCAGCCGCGACTCGTCTCGGTGGGGATGACGCTGGGGCTGGCCCAGCAGAAGATCGACAGCGATCCTGCCGCGGCCAAGGCGCTGATCGATGAAGCCCACACCTCGACCAAGGCGGCGATCACCGAGCTGCGCCAGCTGGCCCGCGGCATCCACGCCTCCGTCCTCGACGACCGGGGCCTGGATGCCGCCCTCAGCGCCCTGGCCGCACGATCGCACGTCCCCGTGACCCTCGACGTGCGTCTGCCCGATGCCTCCGGGGACCCGTCGAATCGGTGCAGCCGCACGGCCGAGGCCGCGGTCTACTTCGCCATCGCCGAGTCGCTGACCAACGCGGCCAAGCACTCGCGTGGCAGCGAGGTGCGCGTGACGGTGCGCCGACGCGATGGCGCCGATCAGGGCGCGCCGGTGCTCTGGGCACGCGTCGAGGACAACGGCGTCGGCGGGGCCCGCGTGCTGCCCGGCGGCGGCCTCGACGGCATCGCGCATCGGATCGCGGCAGCCGGCGGGGTGAGCCGCCTCGACAGCCCCCACGGCGGTCCGACCGCTCTGGAGGTGAGTGTGCCGTGCGCATCCTGATCTGCGAGGATTCCACCCTGCTGCGCGAGGGTCTCGTGCGCCTCCTCGACGACGCCGGTCACGAGGTGGTCGCCGCGCTCCCCGACGCCGGGGCGCTGATGGATGCCGTGGCCACCTCCACCCCGGATCTGTGCATCCTCGACGTACGTCTGCCGCCCACGTTCACCGATGAAGGCATCCGCGCCGCGGTGCACCTGCGCGCCGCACGTCCGGAGGTGGCCGTGCTGGTGCTCAGCCAATACGTCGAGGAGCGGTATGCGGGCGAGCTGATCAGCACGCAGTCCGCGGCGCTGGGCTACCTGCTGAAGGATCGCGTGGCCGATGTCGGCGATTTCCTCGATGCGGTCGAACGCATCGGCGCGGGCGCCACCGTCCTCGACCCCGAAGTGGTCGCGCAGCTGCTCACCCGCCGCGGACGCGACGCCCGCATGGAGCGGCTGACCGAACGCGAGCGCAGCGTGCTGGCGCTGATCGCCGAAGGCAAGAGCAATCAGGCGATCGCACAGACGCTGTTCGTCACCGAAGCGAGCGTCGAGAAGCACATCACCTCGCTGTTCCAAAAGCTCGACCTCGAGCAGGACGAACACGGCAACCGACGGGTGCTGGCCGCCCTCATCCACTGGGAGAACGGAACGAACCGATGACCACCACCCTCACACCGCCTCCGCCGACCGCCGGCGCGGGCGGGCCATCCGCCGGCCGTCCCGACGGACCGCCGCGTCCGACCGGCCCACGCCCGGCGGCCCGCGTCGTGGCGATCCTGACGATCGCGCTAGGCGCCGCCCTGATCTTCGGCGCGATCGCCGGCGCCGCGCGCGGCAGCGGCACGCTGACGGCGGATGCCGCGGACGTCCGCACCCTCACCGTCGACGTGGCCGCCGCGGATCTGAGCATCGTCTACGGCGGTGACCGCGCGTCGCTGGAGGTCGACGGTGCCGTCACAGACTGGCGCCTGCGTCGCGACGGCGATCGGCTCGTGGTCACGACGCAGCGTACGTGGTGGAGCGCGATCCGCCCCTTCGGGCGCAGCGACACCGCGGTGCTGACCCTCCCCCGTTCGCTGGAGCGGGTCGCGCTCGACGGCGATCTCACGCTCAGCGCCGGCGCGCTGCGGGTGCAGGGCACGTACGGGACGGTGGACGCCACCGTGAGCGCCGGATCGATGGAGCTGTCGGGGCGAGCGGCAGCGCTCACCGCGGACGTCTCCGCCGGGCGACTCGTCGTGGATCTCGCCGGAGTCGATCGCGCGGGCTTCAAGCTGAGCGCCGGGTCCGTCGAGGGCAGCCTCACCGGGTCCGCGCCCCGGACACTGACGGCGGACCTCAGCGCGGGCCGGCTCGCTCTCGTGCTGCCCGACGCCACCTACGCCGTGTCCACCGACGCTGCCGCCGGAGACGTGGAGAACCGTCTGCGCGTGGATCCGGATTCGCCGCGGCGGATCAGCGTGACGGTCTCGGCAGGGTTCGCTTCGCTGCGATCGTGAGGACGGGACCGTTTCCTGGCAGGACGGTATGCGAACGATATGCAGTCGGCGGACGAGCCCGCCACCGTGACCTCGCCGTTATAACGTGAGTCATCGCCGAATCCGGACACCGACTCCATGAGCCGGAGGAGGCGACGCAGGACTCTCCCCCTGCGAATGTGGTGCAACGGATTGCAGGGCCGGTCGTCCTCTCGGACGGCCGGCCCACCGTCGTTTCCGGGGCTCGCGCGTCGATCTCGTCCGGCCATGTCTTTCTCACAGGACTCACGTCTGCACACCCGGCTCGCGGGCGCTAGCGTAAAGGCGTGAGCACTCCCATCGACGCCACCCGCACTCCCGCCTGGGCCGATCTGTCCGCACGCGCCGCGGATTTCGCCCCCGACCTCCGCGCCTGGTTCTCCGACGACCCGGCGCGGGTCGAGCGGCTGACCTTCGACGCCGCCGATCTGCACCTCGACCTCTCCAAGAACCTCGTGGACGACGGCATCCTGACCTCGCTCCTGTCTCTGGCCGACGACGTGCACCTGGCCGACCGCCTCGCGGCCATGTTCCGCGGCGAGCACATCAACACGACGGAAGACCGCGCCGTGCTGCACACCGCCCTGCGCCGCCCCGCGGGCACGACGCCCGAGCTGGTCGTGGACGGTCAGCACGTGGATGCCGATGTGCAGGCCGTGCTGGACGCGATGAGCGCGTTCGCCGATCGCGTGCGTTCGGGCGCGTGGAAGGGTGTCACCGGCAAGACGGTCACCCACGTCGTCAACATCGGCATCGGCGGCTCCGACCTCGGTCCCGCGATGATCTCGACCGCGCTGGAGCCGTATGCGACCGCGGGGATCAGCGCGCGTTTCGTCTCGAACATCGACCCGTTCGACCTCGCCCACAAGACGAAGGACCTCGACCCCGAGACGACGCTGTTCATCGTCGCCTCGAAGACGTTCACGACCCTGGAGACGCTCACCAACGCACGTCTCGCGCGCGACTGGCTGTGGACGGGCCTGGCCGCCGCCGGGGCGATCGACGGCTCCGACGCGCAGAAGCAGGATGCCGTCGCGCACCACTTCGTCGCGGTCTCGACGGCCCTCGACAAGGTGGCCGACTTCGGCATCGACCCGGCCAACGCCTTCGGATTCTGGGACTGGGTGGGCGGCCGCTACTCGGTCGACTCCGCCATCGGCCTGTCGCTGATGGTCGAGCTCGGACCGGAGGCGTTCCGCGAGCTCCTCGCGGGCTTCCACGCGATCGACGAGCACGTGCGGACGACCCCGTTCGCACGCAACGTCCCCGTCCTCATGGGCCTGCTCAACGTCTGGTACACGAACTTCCTCGGGGCCCAGTCGCACGCCGTGCTCCCCTACGCCCAGCAGCTCAGCCGCTTCGCCGCGTACCTGCAGCAGCTGACCATGGAGTCCAACGGCAAGCGCGTGCGCTGGGACGGCTCGCCGGTCACGAGCGACACGGGCGAGATCTTCTGGGGCGAGCCGGGCACCAACGGTCAGCATGCCTTCTACCAGCTGATCCATCAGGGCACCCGCCTGATCCCGGCGGACTTCATCGCCTTCGTGAACCCCGCGTACGACCTGAACGACGGCGGCCGCGACGTGCACGGCCTGTTCCTGGCGAACTTCCTCGCGCAGACCAAGGCTCTCGCCTTCGGCAAGACGGCGGAGGAGGTCGAAGCCGAGGGCACCACCGGCGCGCTCGTGGCGGCACGCACGTTCCCCGGCAACCGCCCGACGACGTCGATCTTCGCCCCCGCGCTGACGCCGCGCGTGCTCGGCGAGCTGGTCGCTCTGTACGAGCACATCACCTTCACGCAGGGTGTGGTCTGGGGCATCAACTCGTTCGACCAGTGGGGTGTCGAGCTCGGCAAGCAGCTCGCTCTGCAGATCGCTCCGGCCATCGAGGGCGACGAGACGGCGACGGCCGCGCAGGATGCCTCGACCCAGGCACTCCTGTCGTACTACCGCGCACACCGCGCCTGACGCGTCCCACCTCCGCGAGAAACCATCGCCGCGTCGAGAAACACGCGCCGGCGTGGTTTCTCGCGGCGGTCGTGGTTTCTCGCCGTCAGGCGAGGCGCGTGTGGAAGCGCTCACCCGAGGCGCTGAAGATGCTCAGCACCTCGGCGGGGCCATCGGCGGTCGCGCTGATCGAGTGCGGCAGCCGCGTGTCGAACTCGGCGGCCTCGCCGGCGCCGAGCGCGTGCTCGCTGCCGTCGAGCGCCAACCGCACGCGTCCGCTCAGCACGTAGAGCCACTCGTATCCCTCGTGGATGCGGGCGGCGGGCGCGGCATCCGCCGGCGGATAGACGATTTTCAGCGCCTGCATCGGCGAGTCCTCGAGCGTCAGCGGCGCGATGACCATCCCGTCGCGACGCTCGATCGGGCGGTGCACGCGCGGGTCACGTGTCTCGGCGGGAAGGAGATCGTCGATGCGGATGCCGAGTCGACGCGTCAACGGCAGCAACAGCTCGAGCGAGGCTTGTCGCTTGCCCGACTCCAGACGCGACAGCGTACTCACCGAGACGCCCGCCGGCGTCGCGAGCTCCTCGAGCGTCCAGCCCCGTGCGTGCCGGGCCGCACGAAGGCGAGCGCCGACCTGATCGAGAGCGTGGGACATCTCCTCAGTTTGCCAATAACGCAATTCCGTTTGCAATCATCATCCGCACCTTCCACAGTGGACCTATGCAGAGCAGAGAGTGGGACGCGGTCGTCATCGGCGGCGGCGCGGCCGGCCTGAGCGCCGCACAGATGCTGGGACGTGCGCGTCGGCGCACGCTGGTGATCGACGGCGCCAGCCCGCGCAATCGCTTCGCCGCGCACATGCACGGCGTCCTGGGGCACGACGGCATCGATCCCCAGGCGCTGCTCGCGCGCGGACGCGACGAGCTGGGCCGCTACGGCGTGTGCGTCGAAGAGGGCGAGGTCGACGGCATCCGCGATGACGGCGCCGTGTTGCGCCTCACGCGCACCGACGGCACGGTCGACACCGCTCGCGCCGTCATCATCGCCAGCGGAGTGTGCGACCAGCTGCCGCCCGTCGCGGGGCTCGCCGAATACTGGGGACGCCATGTGCTGCACTGCCCGTACTGCCACGGCTTCGAGGTGGCGGGCAGCCGTCTCGGCGTGCTGGCGACCTCGCCGCAGAGCGTGCACCAGATCGAGCTGGTTCGGCAGTGGAGCGAGGAGCTCACCGCCTTCACGGGCGCGATCGAGCCCCTCGACGACGAGCTGCGGGTGCGCTGGCGGGCTCGCGGCATCCGCATCGTGCCGACCCCGATCGTCGCCCTCGACGGGGCGAACGGTGCGCTGCACGCGGCGCGGGATGCCGACGGCGAGATGCACGCGATCGATGCCCTGTTCGTCGCGCCGACGCCAGCGATCGACCTGGCGTTCGCCGACGCCCTTCGCCTCGCGCGCACCGACGCGCCCGGAGCGCCGCTGGCGGTCGACCTCCTGGGCACGACCTCGCATCCGCGCGTGTGGGCGGCCGGCAACGTCGTCGCGCCCTACGGCAATGTTCCGGTCGCGATGGCAGCGGGATCGATGGCCGGAGCCGGGGCGAATGCGGCGCTGGCCGTGGAGGACGGCGACCTGGCACTGGTGCAGCGCGCCCGCGAACGAGCCTCGGCGTGGGAGCAGCGCTACGCCGCCCGCGACAGCGTCTGGTCGGGTCACGTCAATGCGACCTTCGCCGAGATCGCCGCGGCGCTCCCGGTCGGCAGGGCCTTGGAGGTCGGCTGCGGCGAGGGGGCGGATGCCGTCTGGCTCGCCGAGCGCGGCTGGCAGGTCACGGCCGTCGACGTCTCGGAGACGGCGATCCGCCGCGGTGCGACCGCAGCGCGCGAGCGCGGACTCTCCGAACGGGTCACCTTCTTCGTCGGAAGCGGCGCCCCGGCGGCACCACTGGGGACGTTCGACCTGGTCAGCGCGAGCTTCTTGCACTCGTGGGAACCGGATTTCCCGCGCATCCCCCTGCTGCGCGACGCGGCCGAGCGCGTCGACGTCGGCGGCCATCTGCTGATCGTGTCGCACGCCGCGGCGCCGCCGTGGTCCCGTCACGAAGACGACGGGCAACGCCCACGGCTGCTGCCCCCGGAGGAGGAGCTGCGACTGCTCGACCTCGACCCGGAGGCGTGGGAGCCCGTGCGCGTGGAGACCCGCACCCGCGCCGCAACGGGCCCCGATGGGGAGCCGGGGACGCTCGAGGACGGCGTGCTGCTGCTGCGCCGGCGCTGACGGTCGACGACGCGGCCGTGCGTCGCCGTTACGACTCTCCGTGCGCCGCGGCCGCCGCAGCGGCGCGCGCGAGCCACGCGGGCGGGGTGCCGTAGCGCTGCGACGCGATGAGCCGCCCGGCCGCGCACTCCTCGACGAGCTGCGCGAGGCGGGCGCTCCGCGTCTCGGCACGGCGCGCGCCGTGCACCCAGTGGGCGCAGATGCGACGGTAGCCCGGGGTCGCGGCATCCCAGAACGACTGAGCGGCGGGAACGGCCGCGATCACGGCCAGCTCGTCCGCGTCGAGCTCGTCGCTGGTCTCATACGAGTAGATCGCGGTGCGCTCCGGCCGGCGCCGCTCGAACGCTGCGAGGCCGGCCGGGTGCATGCGCCCCTGCGCGGTGAGCTTCTCGACCAGCGCGACGTTCACGGCGCTCCACGTCGAGAGGGCTTTGCGCGGTGTCCAGCGCTGGATGCGCGCGTCGTCGTCGAGTCGTCGACTCGTCGAATCGATCCAGCCGAAGCACAGCGCTTCGGCGACGGCGTCCTCCCAGAGCAGCCCCGGCTCGGGATGGGCCTTTCGGCGGCGCACCATCCAGAGCTCCGTCGCCGTGTCGTGGTTCTGTTCGAGCCACGCGCGAAAGGCCGCGGCATCCGCGAAGAACACCGGCTCGCCGTCGTCGACTCCCATGCCGCGACGCTAGCAGCGACTCCCGACCCCCGAGACAGATCGCCCGAAAGGTGGATGCCGATACATCCCCGGACCGACGACGCCGCGCCGGCTGCGGCGAAGACTGGAGGACATGCACGCACCCGTCCTCTCCGCATCCGGCCTCGTCAAGCGTTACGGAGACCTCGTCGCCCTCGCCGGCGTCGATGTCTCCATCGACCCCGGCGAATCCGTCGCCGTCATGGGGGCCTCCGGCTCCGGCAAGACGACGCTGCTGCACTGTCTGGCGGCGATCATCGCCCCGGACGCCGGCTCGGTCGTCCTGTCGTCGCCGAACGGCGCCGCGGTGGAGCTGGTGGGCATGACGGAGAATCAGCGCTCCGCCGTCCGTCGCAGCCAGCTCGGCTTCGTCTTCCAGGAGCACCTGCTGCTACCCGAGCTGACCGCCGTGGAGAACGCAGCCCTGCCGCTTCTGCTGCTGGGCACGCCTCGCGCCCAGGCCGAAGCCCACGCGGCGGGGTGGCTCGCGGCCCTGGGACTGGGCGGCATGGAGCAGCGGCGCATCGGACAGCTGTCGGGCGGCCAGGCGCAGAGGGTCGCGGTCGCCCGCGCCCAGGTGACGGGGGCTCCGATCGTGTTCGCCGACGAGCCCACCGGCGCCCTCGACTCACGCACCTCGGCAGAGGTGCTCACCGCGTTGCTCGCGGCGACGACCGGGCAGGGCCGCAGCCTCGTCGTCGTGACGCACGACCCGGGCGTCGCGGCGCGCTGCTCGCGGACGCTGCACATGACGGACGGTCGCATCCAGGGGCCGGCGACGGTCGCGAGGGGTGGTGTCGCATGAGCCTGGCCACGACCGTCCGCCTCACCGTGATGCTCGCACGTCCGTCGCGGCAGGGTCGCGCGGCACTGGTGCTGCCGATCGTCGCGTTCGGCGTCACGACCGCGCTGCTGCTGGTCGTCGTCGGCGGGGTGCGCATGTTCTTCACCGATCCTCGCGCGGCCGCAGAGACGGAAATCGTCTATCGGGTGCTGAGCGCCCTGGCGCTCGTGCTGCTCACGGTGCCGATCGCGACGCTGGGCGCGGCCGCCGCACGCCTGTCGGCGCGCCGACGCAACGACCGCCTCGCCACTCTGCGCCTTCTCGGGGCCGGAGCGGGCGAGGTCAGCGCGATGACGGTCGTCGAAGCGGGCGCGACCGCGCTGGTCGGCGGCATCCTGGGCGTCGGGCTGTACGCGGCCCTGCTGCCGCTCGTAGGACTGCTGCCGTTCTTCGGCGGCCCCGTCGGCGCCGGGGCGCTCTGGACCGGCGCGGGCACGGCGGCCGGGGCGGTCGTGGGTGTCGTCGTGGTCGCCACGGCGAGCGCGGCGCTGAGCCTGCGACGGGTGCAGCTCACGCCGCTCGGCGTGGCGCGGCGCACCGACCCGCCACGGCGGCGCACGACGGCGCTCGTCTTCGGCGTGCTCGCGATCGTCGCCGTCGTGACCGCGGTGTCGAACATCAGCGCCATCGCGCAGGTCTGGGGCGCCGCGGTCGGACTGGTCGTCCTGATGGGCCTGTTCGGGGTCGCGCTGCTGATCGTGAACGTCGTCGGCACACCGCTGGTCGCCGCTCGCGGACGCAGCCTCGCACGCACCACGTCGTCTGCGGCGCGACTCATCGCCGGGCGTGAGCTGTCGGCGCACGCGGCCTCGGCCTGGCGTCGGGTCTCGGGAATCGCGATGATCGCCTTCATCGCGGTGGTGGGCGGCTCGGGAGCGAGCCTCGTGGCCCTCGCCGGCGACGACGGGCAGACGGGGTCTCAGGCCGTGCTGTTCGCCGACATGCGCACGGGCGTGCTCGTGACGCTCGGCGTCGGCTTCGCGCTGCTCGCCTGCTCGGTGGGGGTGACACAGGCCGCGTCCGCGCTCGAGGACCGCGAGCTCATCGTGGGCCTGGATCGTCTGGGGATGCCGGGGCGCGAACTGCGCCGCGCCCGCGCGCTCACCGTCATGGTGCCGCTGCGTTGGGCGGCGGTGGGGGGCGCGCTCGTCGGGGCCGCACTGGCGCTGCCGGTCGTCGGCATGACCGTGCTCGTCGCGCCCGTCTCCCTCGCCGTGATCGTGGGCACGTTCGTCGCCGGGATCCTGCTGGTGCGCCTGTCATTGCTCGCGTCCCGGCCGCTGGTGACGGCGATCCGCCGGGCAGCCTGAGGCGAGGACGGCGCAGAGCTCAGGCGAGCCGGGGTCGGTTCCACTGCCCCGGCTCGTCGAACTCCGCGTAGCGCACGTCGACGCCGTCGGGTCCGAGCGAGGCGGCGACCACCAGCAGGGACAGGGTCGGGTACCCGAAGGGACGGTTGTCGCGCACGATGGCGCGATCGTCGGTGGGTCCCAGTCCGCTCGTCAGCTCGAGAGTGTCGAGCCAGGGCTCCCACCAGTGCCCGTCGATGACAGCCGGCGCGCTGAAGGCCTCCCGCCACGCCGCGATGCGCGCCGTCGCCTCGTCGTCGACGTCGTCATGCGCGACCATGTGGATGCCGGGAGCAAGCTCCACGTGCCGCAGCGCGCCGCCGTCCCACATGGTAACGCGGGCACCGGCCGGCGTCGCCTCGACGAGGTTGAATCCCTGCGCGTGCGGCGGGTCGTCCGGGCCGCGACCCGCGACGGCGTCCAGGACGATCCGACCGCGGGAGACGGGCGGCTCGCCGTCGTGGTCGGCAGCCAGCACGTCGGCGCGGTTGAGGATCACCGCGACGCGGCCGTGCTCGGCATCCGCGGCCAACCACGCACCACCGGCACGACGGTCGCGCACCCCTCGCACAGCGGGAAGCTCGGGCCACCACGGGCCCAGCGGATCCCACGATCGCGCGGGATCCTCGTCGCGGACGGCGAGCAGCCGCACGGGTGCGCCGTCGTCGTTCGGAACGTGGACGATGACGGTGCACACGGTTGCTCGAGACCTCTCCGTCCGCTCCTCGTGGCCCCGCCGTCGGGCGTGGCAGGATCGGACCATGTTCGTTGTCGTGGGCGTGACGGGCGGCATCGCCGCGTACAAGACGGTGCACCTCGTGCGCGCCCTCGTGACCAACGGGCACGAGGTGCACGTTGTTCCCACCGAGGACTCGCTGCGCTTCGTCGGGACGACCACGTGGGAGGCCGTCAGCAGGAATCCTGTCACGACCAGTGTCCACGATGACGTGGCCCGCGTGCGCCACGTCGCCCTCGGCACGTCGGCCGAGCTCATCATCATCGCCCCTGCGACCGCCAACACGCTCGCGAAGATGACCGCAGGCATCGCGGACGACCTGCTCGGTGTCACGCTGCTGGCCACGAGAGCCCCCGTCGTCGTCGCCCCCGCCATGCATACGGCGATGTGGGAGCATGCCGCGACACAGGCCAACGTCGCAACGCTGCGCGCACGCGGTGTGCACGTGGTGGGGCCGGCCGACGGTCCGCTGACCGGCGGCGACAGCGGGCCGGGGCGCATGGTCGAGCCGGAGGAGATCCTCGCGTCCGCCCTCGCCGTCGCGGCGCCCTCTACGGCACCCTCCTCCTCGTCGACCGGCCTCACGGGCGTGCTAGTCGCGGTGTCGACCGGTGGGACGCGTGAGCCCATCGATCCGGTGCGCTTCCTCGGCAATCGCTCCAGCGGCCGCCAGGGTGCCGAGCTCGCCCTCGCCGCCGCCGACCGCGGCGCCGACGTCGTGCTCGTGGCGGCGCACGTCGACGAAGGGGTGCTCGCCGCGGCATCCCGTCACACGCGCATCACGATGGTGCGCGTCGGCACGGCCGCCGAACTCGAGGCGGCGATGACGGATGCCGCGGCCGGTGCCGATGTCGTCGCGATGGTCGCCGCGGTCGCCGACTACCGCGTGGCGGAGGTCTCGCGCGAGAAGCTGCGTAAGGAGGACGGCGTGCCGCGGCTGGAGCTGGTGACCACCCCCGATGTGCTCGCGGGGCTTGTCGCGGCACGCCGGCCCGGGCAGACGATCATCGGTTTCGCCGCCGAGACGGCCGCCGACGACGAGGAACTGCTCGCCCGGGGGCGGCGCAAGCGGGCGCGCAAGGGCGTCGACCTCTTGGCCGTGAACCGGGTCGACGAGGATCACGGTTTCGAAGTGGCCGACAACCGGGTGCTCCTGCTCGATGCGTCCGACCAGGTCGTGACGGATGCCGCGGGCACCAAGCGCGAGGTCGCCGACGCGATCTGGGACGCGGTCGCCGAGATTCGCTGACGGCGAGGGCTACCGCGTTTCGACTCGCCGCTGCGCTCCTCGCTCAACGACCGAGGTCATCCGCCCCGGTCGTTGAGCGTGCGCAGCGGGTCGAAACGCAGAGCGCAGCGGGTCGAAACGCCGCCGTGTCAGGCCTTCTTCTGCACGTCCAGCAGCGGGGCGCCGTGGGTGACGGGGCCGAGCTTCACCGGGTCGACGGTGTCGAACGTGTCTCCGTTGAGGACGATCACCGGCGTGATCAGCGGGTAGCCCGCCTTCTCGATCACGGCACGGTCGAAGGTCACCAGCGGCGTGCCGGTCTCGACGCGGTCGCCGTTCTTCACCTTCACATCGAACCCCTCACCCTTCAGGTTGACGGTGTCGATGCCGACGTGGATGAGGATCTCGGCGCCGTTGTCCAGCTGCAGGCCGAAGGCGTGACCGGTCGGCTGCGCGGCGACAACGACACCGGCGCCCGGTGCGTAGACGGTGGTTCCGGTCGGCTCGATCGCCACGCCCGGCCCCATCACTCCGCCCGCGAAGACGGGGTCGGGCACGGTGTCGAGCGGCACCACCGTGCCGTCCAACGGTGCCGCGACCTGGATCAGCGCGCCCACTGCGGCGGTACGCTCGGCGACCGCGGTGGCCGTCTGCGCTCCTTCACCGGCAACACCGGCGAGTTCGCCGCTGCCGGCGACGGCCGGAATGCTGTCGCGCGCCGCACCGGGGGCGACGGATGCCGCACCCGCCGTGGCCGCGGCAACGGCCGCGCCCGCCGGCTCCGGGTTCTTGTAACCGGAGATCATGACGAGAACCATCGCGACGACGAAGGCGCCGGCCACGGCGATCAAGTAGAGCCCGATCGGGTCGAACGCGGGGATCGTCAGCAGCGACGTGAAGACGAACGCCTGCGTCGTGATGCCGTGCGGCAGGCCCAGCAGGAGCGATCCGACGCCGATGATCAGACCACCCGTGAGGCAGCCGACGAGCATGCGCGGATAGATCCTCTTGTACCGCAGGTGGATGCCGTACAGCGACGGCTCGGAGATGCCGCCGAGAAGGCCCGCGGCGAGCGCTCCCGTCGCTGTCTGGCGCATCTGCTTGTCCTTCTCGCGCCAGGCGAGCACGAGCACACCGGCCGTGGCGCCGAAGCACGCGAAGTTCCACGCACCCATGGGGCCCTGGATGAAGTCGTAGCCGAGGGTCTGGATGTTCAGCAGCATGATGGCGTTGATCGGCCAGTGCAGGCCCAGCGGCACCATGAAGGGGTAGGCCAGCGGGATGACGATCGCGAAGATGAACGGCGAGAACGTGTTGATGGAGCTCAGCAGGTTCGCCAGGGCCGCGCCCGCGTAGACGCCGATCGGGCCGATGAGGAACGCCGTCAGCGGGATCATGACGAGCATCGAGATGAACGGCACGAAGATGAGCTGGATGTTCTCGGGGATGACCTTCTTCAGCCCCTTGTAGACCAGGCCCAGCACGGCCGCCATCAGCAGCGGCGGGAACACCTGCGAGCTGTAGTCGAAGATCGTCAGCGGCAGGCCGAACACCTGCACGGTCGTGATCTGCGAGCCGAGAAAGGTCGTCTGCACGGCATCCGCCGTCTTGCCGAGCCCCGCGAATCCGGGAAGCATCGTCACGGCCATGATCGCGAAGCCCACCCACGGGTCGGCACCGATCTTCTGCGACGCGTTGTAGGCCACCATCAGCGGCAGGAAGATGAACACGCACTGCCACATGAGGTTGACGAAGGCCCACGACGGCGGCAGCACGACACCGGGCGCGTTCCACGCCGGAATCCAGCCGAGCGTCGCGGCCAGTGCCATGAACGTGATGAACAGCGACGCGCCGAGGAGGGCGCCGAGGATGGGGCGGAAGGAGTCCGAGAGGAACTCGAACAGCGTGTCGAGCCACGCGTTCGTGCCGCGGGGGCCCTTCGCGCGCTCGCGCGCCTTGATGTCGGCGTCGCTCTCGCCCGCGCCGGGCGCGGATGCGCCGCCGGCCATGACGGGCAGCGCCATGATCTCGTTGTAGACGGTCTGCACGCCGCCGCCGATCACGACCTGGAAGCGGTCGCCGGCCTGCGGGACCGCGCCGAGCACTCCGGGAATGGCTTCGACGGCGGTCTTGTCGACCTTGTCTCCGTCGTTGAGCTGGAAGCGCAATCGTGTGGCGCAGTGGGTGAGACTCGCGATGTTTCCGGGTCCGCCGACCGCGTCGACGATCTCGGATGCCGAATTGGATGCCATTTTTTCGCCTCTTTTTCGTTATGCGACGTCCTGTCGATGACGATCTGTCGCAGGCGACTCTATATCGCCGCCAGGACAGCGGGCAGGGCCCGGACCGTGGCAAACGGCCCGGAGGAAATGCGGCCCGACGGGCGGTTCGCATTCAGGTTTCACTCAGGTTCTGCGCCGGGGATGTCCAGAAAACGTTGTGAAGCTGTGACCTTCGTGTCCACCCGAGGACGCACACCGCTCGCGCTCCGGCGCCGGGGCGGTGCTGATTCACCGGAAGTACTCTCTTTATGCCCCGTCTGCCTTACCGCCCCGTGACATCCGCCCTCCTCGGCCTCGGCCTCGTGATCGGCGCCGCCACGACCACTGCGGGGGCCCTGCCGGCCTTCGCTGCGAGCGATGCTCCCGCCGCCTCCACCGGCTCGGTCGCCGTCGAGACCACCTCCGCACCGCTCAGCGCGATCACGGCCGGCGGCGTCACCGCGATGAGCGCCGCGCAGAGTGCCGTCGCCGCCGCCGCGAAGGTGTCGATCGACATCTCGGCCTCCGGTCTCGATGTCGGCACCACCGACACCACGGTCGACACCGCCAAGCTCGGCGCCCTCATCACGAAGCTGCGCGCACTCGACGTGACCCCCGCGATGATGATCCCCACGCTCACGTCCGACGCGAAGGCCGAGACCGAGGTCGTCGCCGCCAAGACGGCGAAGCTGCGGGCCGCCCTCGATGCCGCCGTGCAGCGCAAGGCCGTAGAAGAGGCTGCCGCCAAGGCCGCCGCCGAGGCGGCGGCGAAGGCTGCTGCCGAGGCCGCCGCGGCCGCAGAAGCCGCCGCGAAGGCGAAGGCCGAGGAGGCCGCTGCGGCGAAGACCGCGTCGGTCTCGTCGCGTCCGGCCGTCGATGTCAACGTCGACCCGGCATCCGCTCAGGGCATCGCTCGTTCCATGGCGGCGGCCAACTACGGCTGGGGCGACGACCAGTTCGCCTGCCTCGTGTCGCTGTGGAACAAGGAGTCGGGCTGGCGCGTCAACGCCGCCAACAGCAGCGGCGCCTACGGCATCCCGCAGGCTCTCCCCGGCAGCAAGATGGCATCGGCCGGCGCCGACTGGGAGACCAACCCGGCGACCCAGATCGCGTGGGGCATGGGCTACATCGCGGGCCGTTACGGCACGCCGTGCGGCGCGTGGGACCACTCGGAGTCGGTCGGCTGGTACTGAGCAGCGCACACGTATGCCTTCGAACGGCCCGGATCTCTGCGTCCGGGCCGTTCGCCCGTTCTAGGGTGGGCGCATGACGTGGCAGACGCGCGCATCGCGCACCGTGTACGAGAACCGCTGGATCCGCGTCGAGGAGAACGACGTCGTCGGCCCGCACGGCGAGGGCATCTACGGGGTGGTGGAGATGCAGCATCCCGCCGTGTTCGTCGTGGCCGTCGACGATGACGACCGCGTCTGTCTCGTCTCGCTCGAGCGCTACACGACGGGGCCTTCGTGGGAGGTGCCGGCGGGAGGCTCCGACGGCGAAGACCCACTGGCCGCGGCGAAGCGCGAGCTGGCCGAGGAAGCCGGCATCACGGCGGAGCGCTGGACCGCACTCGGCCGGATGAACGCCCTCAACGGCATCGCCCGCGCGCCCGAGTTCGTCTTCCTCGCGCAGGGCATCTCCCGGGGCGCGGATGCCGGGGCATCCCAGCACGAGGAGGGAATCGACGCGGTGCGGTGGGTACCGTTCGGCCAGGTCCTGCGCATGATCGCCGCCGGCGAGATCACCGACGGCGAGAGTGTCGCCGCGGTCGCGTATGCGGGCATCCACCTCGGACGCTTCGCCTGAGACTCGCGCTCAGACGCCGAGGGGGCGCGCCCTCCATACGACATCCCGATCGCGCGCCGCGGGGTCGACCACGTCGATGCGGTCGATGACGAACCCCTCCCGTTGATAGAACGCGCCGGCGCGGCGATTCGCGGCGACGTGCTCGATGAGCACGCGGGGCGTCCCCTCCGGCAACGTTGCGATCATGGCATCGAGCAGGCGGACGCCGAACCCCCGGCCGCGCCGCCCCGGAGCGACGTACAGCCGATAGACGACGGGTTCGCCGCCGGCGGTGCCGAGCTCGCCGACACCGACGAGGGCTCCGTCCGCGTCCACGGCGATCCACACCGCCCCCGCCGCCACCCCTCGGGAGGTGACCTCCGGGTTCCACCAGTCGGCCACGAGCTCGGCAGCGGCCGCCGCTCCGATGAGCGGACCGTAGTGCGCCGGGAGCACGTCCGTTCCGAAGGCGCAGATCGCCGGGACCTCCTGCGGGCGCGCGAGACGGATCTCGACGTCGGCGCTCGAGGAGGCGTCGATGGTCACCCCTGCCGCCCCTTGAACCGAGGGTTCTGCTTGTTGATGACGTAGACGCGACCGCGCCGGCGAACGACCTGAGCACCGGGCTGCTCCTTCAGCGACTTGAGCGACGCACGAACTTTCACGAGACCTCCTTGTTGATAATTCTTCTCAATAAGAAGCTAGAGTGAAGGCGTCCGTCCGTCAAACCTGAAAGCAGGCCCCGTCGTGCTGCCCTCTCCCCTCATCGTCGCCGGCGTGTGCACTCCGGAACGTCGGCGCTATGCCGCCGGGCTGGCCGTCGCCACGCAGCGTGGGCTGCTGCGCATCTCGACGAGAGACGATGCCGCGGCGCCGACGCCGGACCACCCCGTCACCATCGCTCTCACCCGCGACCGCCGGGACGTCGAACGGTTCGTGATCGATGCCGGCATCGACGTGGACGTGCTCCACCTGGACATCGTGACCCGAACGCCGTCCGCGCCGATCGTGTGGGTCGTGGACGCACGCCACATGCTCGACGATCTGCGCAACCCCAGTCCGCTCGACGAGAATGGAGGCCCCGGCGACGGCGACAGCGGTGCGCGTGCACGCCGAGCCGTCACACTGCTGGAAGCCGCCACACTCGTCAGCATCGTCCGGTGGGAGCACGTGACGACAGCCGAGCTCTCGATGCTCATGGCGCTGGCCTCGCATCTGGCGCCGCGCGCTCGGGTGCGCCTGTCGCGGGGCCCCAGCGAAGACATCCGGGCGCTCATCGACTCCGCGCCGTCCGCCGTCGACGATGGGCCCGTGCTCGAGCGTGCCGGGTGGGTGCGCGCCCTCAACGACGAGCACGACCCCTACATGACCGACCCGCGGGTGAGCACCGTGCGCTACGAACGACTGCGACCGTTCCACCCCTCGCGGCTCGCCGATGCGCTCGACGAGATCGACACCGAGCGCTTCGGTCTTCTGCTGCGATCGGCGGGCTTCTGCCGGATCGCGACCCGACCCGGCATCCTCGCCCGATGGAATCAGGTCGGCTCGGCGATGTGGATCGATCCGCAGGATGCCGGGGCCGAGGCGGCGCTCACCGCGCAGGACATCGCGCTGACCGGGCTGGACCTGATCACCGGTGCGGTGATGGCGACGCTCGACGAGGCACTGTTGACCGACGCGGAGCTGGAGGCCGGAGCCGCGGCCTGGGCGGCTTTTCCCGATCCCCTCCCCGACTGGCCGGCACTCGCGGAAGACCCCCTCCCGCGCGACCCGTCGGCGTGATCAGGATCCGGATGCCGCGGCATCCGCGCATAGTACGGTGGCCGCGCCGCGTCAACCCACTGCCCTCCGGCGCGCGGACTTCATAGCGTCGAGGCAGGAGTTGGCAGAAGGGAAGACATCATGGGTCTCGACGACAAGATCAAGAACGCGGCCGAGGACATCGGCGGCAAGGTCAAGGAGGGCGTCGGCAAGCTGACGCACAACGAGAAGCTCGAAGCGGAGGGTGAGGCCGACCAGGCCAAGGCCCACGTGAAGAAGGCCGGCGAAGACGTCAAGGACGCGTTCAAATAAGCCCCCGACCGACGCCCCCACTCCTCGGCGAGTGGGGGCGTCGTCTGCGCGCGGACGACGCCTGCTCGCCGCGCCCACGAGCCGCCTCGTAGAGTGAGCGGCGAGAGGATGTCCGTCCTCCGAGGGGAGCGCACAGCATGGCGGAGAGCATCGAGCCGTTGTTCACGGCGATCGCGCTCGGGTTCGAGGCGATCGGCGCGCTCGCCATGGTCGCCGGATTCGTCATCGCCCTCGTTCTGGCGGTGCGCGCGCTTCGGCGCACCGGGAGCGGCCACGACGCCTACCTGGTGCTGCGCAACACGCTCGGCGCCGCGATCCTGCTCGGGCTGGAGGTCCTCGTGGCCGCCGACCTCATCCGCACGATCACTTCCAAGCCGTCGATCGAAGACGCGGTGATCCTGGGGCTCATCGTGATCATCCGGACCGTTTTGTCCATCTCGATCCAGATCGAGATCGAGGGCACCCTCCCCTGGCGACGGGCGCTGCTGACCAGCGGCGGCCAGGTGCTCGCCCGTTCGATCGCGCGTGAACGCAAGGCCACACGCACGGACGAGGGCCGCGCCGTCACCGACTGAGCCCGGGGGCCGTTCAGCTCGCGGGCTCAGCGAGGTCGTCGGAGCCCGCGGTCGTCAGCATCCGCCGCGCCGCGAGCGTCCGTTCGCGCATCGCGAGAAACAGCGGAAAGACGAAGGCGAACGCGGTCACGAGCGACACGAGCACGTACAGCCACGGGCGGCGCATGCCCAGCCGTCGTCCTTCGACGATGATCAGGATGCTGCCCGCAATCGCCGCGACCATGATGTCGACACCGATCGACCCGACGGCCGGTCCCGACTGCACGAGATCGAGCAGGTAGTTGCGCATCAGTACGACCGACCAGACGTTCAGTGCGAACGTGCCGACAAGGCCTCCGACCGCCAGCACGAGGTAGGTGATCGCGAGAGGTGTCCAACGAGCTGTCATGGGCACATTCTCACGCGTCAGCATCGCCACCGTGCGCGATCGCTCACGACGAGACCGTGACGAGCACCCGGTGCCACCCCGTCGAGCCGTTCGGCGCGATCGGGGCACGCTGCTGCTCCTGCAGCTCGCCCTTCTTGTTCCAGGCGCGCACAGCGATGTAGTGAGTGCCGGGCGCAGCATCCCATTCGTACATCCACTGCACCCAGCTCTCGTCGTTCACCGGCGTGGAGATCGTCGCGGGAACCCAGCCGGTATCGTCGATGTTCACCTCGACGCGGGCGACGCCGGTCGGCTGCGCCCACGCCATGCCGGCGACGGGCACACGTCCGGGGGCGACGGGGCTGCCGACCTTGGGGACGTCGACACGCGAGGAGAGTTTGATGGGCGCCTGGGCGCTGTAGCCTCGCGGCGTCCAGTACGCCTCATCAGCGGCGAAGGTCGTCACCTTCAGCTCGGTCAGCCACTTCGTCGCAGAGACGTACCCGTAGAGCCCCGGGACGATCATCCGCACCGGAAAGCCGTGCTCGGCAGGGAGCGGCTCGCCGTTCATCGCGACCGCCAGAATCGCGTCGATTCCATCATCCGTGAGCGCCGACAGCGGAGTGCTCGCGGTGTAGCCGTCGACGCTGCGCGAGAGCACCATGTCGGCGCCGCCCTGCGGGCCCGCCATCCGCAGAATGTCGCGGACGGGCACGCCGAGCCATCTCGCATTGCCCACCAGCCCGCCGCCGACCTCGTTCGACACGCACGTCAAGGTGATGCCGTACTCGTCCAGCCCCATGCCCACGAGGTCGTCGAAGCTCAGCTCGATGCGACGGTCGACCATGCCGTCCACGACGAGGCGCCACGTCGTCGGATCGATGGCCGGGACGGTGAGCGCCGTGTCGACGCGGTAGAAGTCGGCGTTCGGCGTGAACAGCGGCGAGAGACCGGGAACGTCGAGCTCGGCGCCCGCGGGTACGGTCAGCGTTCGGCGAGGGGCCGGCAGCTTCAGCGCATCGCGGATCGCTTCGACCGATGAGGTCGCGGCCGTCACGACGCGTGCCGTGACACCGACGATCACGGCGGAGACCCCGGCCACGCCCGCGACGCGGAAGAAGCCGCGCCGACCGAGCGCCCGCGCCTCGTCCGGCGCGGAGTCGGTTTCGGCAGAGTCCGGACCGGGCCGCCGCCAGCGCCGCAGGCGGCGACCGAGCATCACGAGAACGACGGATGCCGCGGCCGCCCCGACCACGGGAGGAACGAACGACAACGGCGTGACTCCGGTGCGCGAGACGACGGCGGCGGTCGACAGCACGCCGGCGATCGCGACGACCACGACGCCAAGAGGGCTGCGCACGTACTCGAGCACTCCCCCGATCGCCGAGGCGATCACGACGGCGAGGCCGAGACCGGCGAGGAGGGCGATCTTGTCGTTGGAGCCGAACGTGGCGATCGCGAACTCTTTGAAGGGCTGGGGGACGATGTCGATCACGAAGCCACCGACCGCCAGGATCGGGCTGGCGTTGCGCGCGACGAGCATCGCCAGCAGCTCGGCGACGCCGAGGAACACCGCACCGCTGACAAGGCCCGCGAGGGCGGCGAGGGCGAGCGACACGCGCCGGCCGGTGTGCGTGGTCACGATGATCTCCTGCCGCCGGGGTCGGGGTACCTGTGTTGTTCGTCGCTACCGGGCAATCGGATGGGTGGCGGCTTTCTAGGCTGACTGCATGGAGACCGACGACATCGCCCACTCCCGAGCCGTCGCCGACATGTCGCCCCGCGCGATCGACGCAGAGCACCGCGCCGTCATGCGCGCGGGCGATGCTGGCGGGGTGGACGGCGACATCGTGCTGGATCTGCGGGCGGTATGACCGACGGCCTCGCAATCGAGGTTACGGACGACGCCGTCGAGGGAGAACGAAATGACCGCCGTCACAGCTCGCCGCTTCCATCGGCCGCGGCACCGTCCGGCGGAGCCGTGAAGGAAACCGGCGTGCCGGTCGCCCGCGCGTAGGCGATCTCCGCCGCCGTCGATGCGCCGACATAGCCGCCCGGGTTGACGACGAGCACGCGATCGGCGAGGTCGATCTTGTGGCGGTGCAGCGCATCGAGGTGCGCCTTCTGGTCTGCGCTGACATCGCCGTCCATCTCGGCGGGCGCGAGAACGATGACGCCGCGAAGTGTGAGATCACGGCTCGCGTCGCGCATCTCGTCGGCGAAGCGCGCGGATCCGCAGATGCACACGATGTCGGGGCGAACGGGCATAGCCCAGTCTCCCATTCCAGCCCGACAGAGCCCCTCGCGGGCGTGGGGTCGCCGCCGTGCCCCACAGCCCGCACAGCCCAAGATTCGACTTTCGTATGAAGTCACGAAAAGGTAACGGAAACCCCTTGTGGCCGTTATCTGGTCGTTATAGAGTGCTCGCACGGTAGTTGTTTTGCTGTGGCAGCTACCGGCATGTGATTGCAGGACACTCTTGGTGCAAGGGACAAGGGCCGGTCGGGAGCCTCTCCGACCGGCCCTTACTCTTGCGTTGATTCCTCCCCAGATCCACCCCGTGGAGAGTTCTCCACAATGAACCGCTGACCGGGGATTCTTTCCTCTCGATGTCGGAGGTTCGGGGCAGAATCAACGTATGTCCACCACCGATTCCCGCACCGCACGCGCTGAGCGTACGGCCGTCGGTGAGATCGTGGAGGCCCTCGTCGACAGACGCCGTCGCATCGCGGCACTGCAGGCGGAAGAGGCGACCCTGCTGCACGCCGCCCAACAGCATGCACTCGCGCAGCGCAACGCCGCGTACGTCGATCGAGAGGCTCCCGACGACATCACGATCCGGTCGATCGCCGCCGAGATCGGCGCGGCGACACAGCAGTCCGATCGCACGATCCAATCGCGTATGGATGAGGCATCGATGCTCGTGACACGCTTTCCGGCGACGCTCAATGCACTGACGGCCGGCCGGATCAGCCGCGCTCACGCGGCGGTGATCACGGATGCCGGGGGACGCCTGATCGACGACGACGCCCGCGCCGCCTACGAAGCGGCGGTCCTGCCGGTGGCCGAACGCGAGACCTTCGGCCGACTGCGGCCCGTCGCCCGCCGCCTCGCCGACGCCTTTCACCGGACGCCGATCGATGAGCGCCACCGCGACGCCCGCCGCCAGCGCCGCGTTTGGGTCTGCGATCGCGAAGACGGTATCGCGGAGCTCGGGCTCACCGGCCCTGCCCACCTCGTGCACGGCGTCTACGACCGCCTGACCCAGCTCGCACGCGCCGTCCTCGACGCGCCCCGCCCCTCAGCCCCGGACGACGAGACGATCCCGGCGACCGTGGATGCCGCGTCTGCCACCGCTCCCGACATGCGACGACTGGATGAGGTTCGCGTCGACGTCGCACTCGACCTCCTGCTCTGCGGACATGCGACCGCTGAAGCGAGCACCACGAGCATCGCCGCGGCCGATGCGATCCGTGCGCGCATCCAGGTCACGATTCCCGCGATGAGCCTCCTCGGCGGCGCGGACGAGGCGGCCGACCTGACCGGATACGGCCCGATCGACCCCGACCTCGCACGGCAGCTCGCGGGCACCGCCGCCGGGTGGGATCGGTTGCTCACCAGCCCGACGACCGGAGCCGTCCTCGCCGTCGACCGCTACCGCCCCTCCCGTGACCAGTTGCGCCTGCTCCGCGCGCGCGACGAGCACTGCCGTTTTCCCGGATGCCGCCAGCCGATGCCCCGCTGCGACGTCGACCACACCGTCGCCCGAGAACACGACGGACCGACGTCGGTCACGAACCTGGCGCATCTGTGCCGACGGCATCACACCCTCAAACACCATTCCGCCTGGCGCGTCCGCCAGCGGGCGGACGGCGCTCTCGAATGGACGAGCCCGACGGGGCGGCGATACGACGACCTTCCCGCGCGCACTCTCGTTTCGAGCCACCGCCGTCGAA